>JBEIKN010000144.1:0-5353 GCA_040379725.1 Flavobacteriales bacterium | reverse complement strand
CATATATTGAGGGTACATGATGTTGGACCGGCCAAGGAATGCATTCAATTGGTTCAGCAGTTGAGAAATTCAATTTAAAGCGTAACTTTGTTTTATGAATATGAACGCACTCATAGAATCATTTAAACATCTTGACCCCACTATGCAAGCATTGTTAGCTACCACCTTTACGTGGTTCTTAACTGCACTTGGCGCGAGTGTGGTTTTGGTCTTTAAAGACATGAGTCGCAAATGGTTGGATGGTTTGCTTGGCTTTACAGGTGGTGTTATGGTGGCTGCCAGTTTTTGGAGCTTGTTAACACCTGCCATTGAAATGTCAACTGAGCAATATTCTAAAGCTTGGTCATGGGTACCTGCAGCTGTTGGATTCATTACAGGCGCAGGATTCATTTACATCATTGATAAAATCATTCCGCATTTGCACATCCATGCAGAGATGGAAGAAAAAGAAGGCTTAAAAACCACCTGGAACAGAACCATACTCTTGGTATTGGCCATTACCATGCACAACATTCCCGAAGGGCTGGCCATCGGGGTATCATTCGGTGCTGTGGCCATGGGTGACCCTCATTTCACTTTAGCCGCTGCCGTTGCCTTAACCATTGGCATTGGTATTCAAAATTTCCCTGAGGGCATTGCGGTTGCCATGCCACTCAGACGTCAAGGCATTAGTCCTTTAAAAAGTTTTTGGTGGGGACAGTTAAGTGCTATCGTAGAACCGATTGCTGGGGTCATTGGAGCGGTTGCCGTGATTTATGCCCAACCGATTTTGCCTTATGCACTTTCATTTGCTGCTGGTGCTATGTTATATGTGGTGGTTGAAGAAGTGATTCCAGAGACTCAAAGGGATAAATACGCTGATTTTGCAACCATGGGATTTGTACTAGGCTTTGTGATCATGATGGCCTTAGATGTAGGCTTAGGCTAAAAAGCATTATACATGCGTTTCTCTAAATACAATCCCGAGATGTGAGAGTTCAGACATCACTGGCTCGTAAATACTTTTATGCATTGGCGCAAGAACCCCAGTCTCTTTAATGCGTCCTTCTAATATCATTTTAACCCCAATGGCAAGAGGCAATCCAACTGTTTTAGCCATGGCTGTTCGGTGCGCATCTTCACCCTTTAAGACCAAACTGCTGAATTGACGATGCAATTGTCCGTTAAGGGTATAAGTCACATCATGTAACATCACGACCAAATCTTTATCATGTGGTTTCAAGATCCATTTGTTGACCAAAATGGATTCTAAAATACTGGCAGCGGTGCCTGATGTTTTGGGTAAAAACTCCTCAGACATAAAGCCAATGTATAGTAGTTTTTCTATCAACGCTTCATCTGCATTTAAAAGCGATGACAACTCTGACACATTCTGATAGGAGCAACCTGATACGGACTGATAAAATGACTTTAAAGTCGTATTTGGCGAAAATGACAAAATGGTGTGATCATCGGTTAAACCAAATTGGATAAGGGTTTGCCAAGCGTTACAATAACCGGGTTTTCTAAAAGTTCCTCTGAGCAAATCGCTAACACCTTCCAAGCCATATACATGCAAATAAGACAATGAATCTCTGTTAGCATAGGCTTCAAGTGGCCCATAGCCTGGCACTTTGATCAGCTCAATTTGATCAAACACCTCTTGATAACTTAATACCGTTTCTTGTCCATGTTTTAAAAAATGAGCAGCTCCACCTTGTGCCGCCAATACAACATTTCTTGGGTTCCATGAAAATTTATACCTCCATGGATTGTCGCCATCGTCTTCGTCTGCCACCAGTCCTCCACAAAAACTTTTAAACCCAGTAATTTTTCCGCCCTTAGCATGAATTTGATCAAATAAACACATGGCGCTCATGTGATCAATACCAGGGTCCAAACCCATTTCATTTAAAAACACTAAACCTTTGGCATTAGCGGCTTCATGCAAATCTCGCATTTGAGGCGAAATGTATGAGGCCGTTGCTAAATGTTTATTGAACTCAAGACATTTTTCAGCAATTTGAACATGTAAAAAAGCCGGCAACAATGACACAATGATATCCGCACTTTGAATCAGTGGCTCCAGTATAGATTGATCTTGAATGGACAATTGATGACATTCAATGGCGTCTTTAGTCGACAATAAAGACTCAATGGCTTCTGTATTTTGATCACAAATCATTAAAAGCCCTTCAGTCTTTATACAATATTGCTGAAGGTATTCTATAAGATACAAACTGGACCGTCCTGCGCCTATGACAAGTATGCGTTTCACACAACGAATATAAGGGCTTTAGCTTAAAAACATTTACTACGCTGACTAATATCATTCATCCCAACGAACAAGTTTTGTGTTTAATTGTTAATATTGCAACAGATATGAAAGAAAAAATTGCCATTATTGGAGGCGGATTAAGTGGGTCATTATTGGCCATATGTTTAGCAAAAAGAGGGTTTACCGTTGATCTTTTCGAAAGAAGAGGTGATATCAGAAAAGGTCAAGCAGAAGCTGGCCGCTCTATTAATTTGGCTTTATCAAGAAGAGGCATTGACGCCCTTGAGAAAGTGGGTTTAGCAGACAAAGTACTCAACGATGCCATCCCAATGAATGGCCGTATGATGCACAGTGTTAAGGGTGAACTAACCTATCAACCGTATGGCAAAGAAGGCCAATACATCAACTCAGTATCACGTTCTTTATTGAACATTAAATTACTTGAATTGGCAGATGCATACGACAATGTTAATTTGTATTTCAAACACAAATGCACGGATATTGATTTGAACAGCAATACCGCATGGCTTCAAGATGAGCACGGACAAACCAAGGAAATTAAAGCGGATATTATTTTTGGATCTGATGGTGCATGGTCAGCCGTGCGAAACGAAATGCAAAAGACCAACCGTTTTACCTACTCTCAAACCTATGAGAACTATGGCTATAAAGAATTGGAAATTGTACCGGGCGAAAACGCCACATTTCAGATTGAAGAAAATGCGCTTCATATATGGCCCAGAGGTGAATTTATGATGATTGCCTTACCTAATCCTGGAGGCAACTTTACCTGTACCTTGTTTTTACCTTTTGAAGGTCCTAACAGTTTTGAATCGCTCAACTCTGACCAAGCTGTTGAAACCTTTTTCAAACACTATTTTGCTGATGCCATTAGCATCATGCCTCATTATATCGAAGACTTTAAAAACAACCCTACAGGCAGTTTAGCCACTATCCGATGCAATCCATGGGTATACAAAAAACTGGCTTTGATTGGCGATGCAGCTCACAGTGTTATTCCGTTTTACGGACAAGGCATGAACTGCAGTTTTGAGGACGTTAAAGAATTGGACGAAATCATTGAAGCCCATTACCCAAATTGGGACAACATTTTGAAACACTACCAAGAAGCCCGCATCAAAAATGCCAATGCCATTGCTGATTTAGCCTGCAAAAACTTTGTTGAAATGAGGGACTTGGTTGGTCGACCTGAATTCATGCGCTTTAAAAAGATAGAACATGACTTATGCGAATTGTACCCAGATGTATACAAGAGCCAATACGAATTGGTGTCTTTTGCTAAAACCTCATACAAATATGCTCAAGATATGGGGTATAAAAACGAAGCCTTGATTGCACACATCATGGACAACAACCTAGACAATGCATTGAACAATACTGATGTCATCAAGCCATTGATCAAGCAATTTATTGCATAGCGTTAACATCCGCTAGCACGCCATCCCATAGGATTTTGCGACTATTGAGCGCTTTAATCACATAGGCTTCTGCTTCTGCCCATTTGTCGGCATCATTTGAGCAAAGTTCCTCAGTCATGGCAAGAGCAAGATGACTGTGATGATCCCCATCAACTTCAATATGCCTTTCTAAATAGTATTTAAACACTTCCAATTCATTCGGAAACTTGACAGATAAATCCTTGACCAAAGCCATAAACATTTCAGGAATCAAATCTTCTCTTCCAAAGGTAAAGACTGCAGCTATAACATGCGCTTTATTGGTTTGAATGACTTCAAAAGTAAAGGCTATAAATTGTTTAACCGATGCTGGCAAATCCACTTTAGACATGGCCAACTCTATACTGTCACCATGCTGAATATGCAACAATAAATCATCTATGTTTTTGGTGTCAGCTCCGATTTGTAGCATGGCTTTTTTATACAATTCAAAATGACTCATGCGATTGCCTTGCGCGTCAACATCTGACTCTTCACCTACTACAATCTCATTGATTAAAAACCGGGTATTAGCATTCCCCTTGGGCATCCAAGGCAAAGTGGTACAAGTTAAATGAATTTGTAAGGCCTTAAGCAATGACATAAAATCCCACACAGCAAAGACATGATGTTGCATAAGGACTTTATATCTTGAATTTGTTTGACCTGCGGATACAAAGGGTGCTGAACGACTGTTTGACGAAAAGACTGAATACGTTCTTGTAAGATTTGAATTTCTGGAGACATCATTTATTGGAACAAAATTAAAAAGAATTTGTTCAATTCAAGGCCTTCATTTTTTCAAAAAAATGGGGAAAAGATTTAGCCACATCATGAACCGCATCAAACTGAACTTTGGCTTTCATCGCTAATAAGCTACAGGCCATAATGACTCTGTGGTCTGCGTATGAACGGAAGGTATAAAGAGCCAATTCATCAAGCCCTTTTGTCAATTGCAAAGCATCACCATTGATATCCAAATCAGCTGCTAAACCATAGGGGATAAAATTGCTCAGCATAGACTGAATGCGATCACTTTCTTTATACACCTGATGGGCAATCCCTTTAAAGTTCACATTAACTTGGCTACAAGCACAAAGGGCGAATAAAACAGGAAACAAATCAGGCGTTTGTTGAAGATCAAATGTCAATTCTGATGGCAAGCCTTGATGGGATTGTTTGATGACACGTAATCCTGCTTTTGTCTCAACACAATTTACGCCCCAAGGTTTGAGCAATACTTGAATGATGGCGTCGCCCTGAACAGAGTCTACTTTTAAATGAGGCAAAATAATATCGCATTGTTCAGACAATGCCGCCCAAGCCAATACAAAGGCAGCAGAACTCCAATCTGCTTCAAAATCATTCGGCAACAACACGGCATCTGTGCTTAAAGGGTGAACCTGTATTCGAGACCCTGAAAGCTGTTCAACTTGTGTTATTTGACGCACACAATCAACACTTAATTGTTTGTAAGTCGAAGAAACCTCTCGCCCTATTGTTTCTATTACAAGCCCTTGTTTGAACCAGGGTGCAATTAAAATTAATGCCGACAAAAACTGACTGCTTTCATGAACATCAACTGAACAAAAATCGGCATTTAAATCAAGTGGTTTTATCACTTTTAAAGGCAATTGAT
>JBEIKN010000143.1:0-5365 GCA_040379725.1 Flavobacteriales bacterium | reverse complement strand
CTGCAATGGCTTTTATCAATCAATATGAGCAATACAATCGAGACTGGTATAGTGGATTTTTGGGGTTGAGTTCAGAAGATGGGTTTGAGTATTATGTCAATTTAAGGTGTGCTGATGTGTATAAGGGACAGCTAATGTTATATGCCGGTGCTGGCATCAATAGTTATTCTGACCCAAAAGCAGAGTGGCAAGAAATACAAAATAAAATGAAAACAGTATTAGATTGTTTTTAAATAGAATCCTAATTTTGCGGTCCTGACGTGTTAAAATTCCTCATCAATATTTTTATCATTTATGCCATTTTTAAGGTGGTGAAATTTTTGAGTAATATCAATACCATGACACAACACAATAGGCATGAGATCAATCAAATGCGCAATAAAATGGCCAAGGAACAGGAGCAACCCAAGGCCCAAAAAAAGCCCCAGTCTAATGACCAGGGCGAATATATTGATTACGAAGAGCTACCTTGATTAGAAGGCGTCTTGATCTAGTACGATTGGATCTTTCATCGTCTTACCCAATTCCTTAACCAATTCTTTAACCATGCGGTCAACGGCTAACAAAATTTGATCTGTGCCTTTAAATCCTCTGTTGTTGTTGGCATAATATTCAAGATAGGTTTTGATTTGTTTTTCGCTGCCTTTCTCAACGGTGTTGTGAACAAACTTAGAGAATTTGTATTTGTACTTATCTTCTTTAACTCGGATTTCAAAGTTGAAGGTTATGGTACCAGCAGGGGTATTTGAAAAACTGTTGTTCTTGATGAATAAAGGAACAGTTGGTCTTAATGTGATGCGGCCATTCTCGCCATCTGGTTTCATTTCTTCAACCAATAACTCTTTTGGTACAACCAATGGTTTACCTTTCTGAACTTTAAAATCTTTAATGTATTTGGTCATTAAAAACAATTTGGCTCTTAGGTACAAAGAGTCAATGGTTCCGCCATCGTAAATGTCAGTAATGTATGGGGTAAATGGTACAACACCCAAATAAGTAATTAAATGAGAAATGGTGTCAATGGGCGGATTAAAACGTTCGTATTTTTTGTAGGTTGGCGCTGTTAACTCTTGATTCTGTCCACCCTGAGGGATGCTTGTGGTGTAAGCAGAGTCATTAGCAAAATTGGTCGTGTCGTAATTGGTACTTGCACCAGATGGATCCGTTTCAGTTTGCGCCATTAAGCTTAAAGATAAGCAGGCGAAAAGAGTCGTTAAAATGGATTTCATGTTCATGTTTTGTCTCAATGAATGGTTCGTCTTTTTTTTAAAGAATGGGCAAATGTAGTAAAAATGAAAGTATTATTTACATGTTTTTATTGACATATACTATCTTTGAGCATTCCATGAAATCGACAACCATCTATCGTTTATTGCTCATTATTTCAGCATCATTTTTAATCAGCGCATGTGCAAGTCATGAGCTTAAAAAAATGCCAAGGATTGTTGTGAAAAACCATAGTTATAGCAATTCAGATAGCATTCAATTGACACATATGGATTTATCGCTTCAGGTCTCTTTCGAAAAGAAACAACTTGAAGGCAAGGTGATTATTCATTTTGAGAATCCCCATCAATTGCCATTTTTGATTTTGGATTCAAGGCAATTGGTGATTGAAAAAGTGATGCTTCAAGATTCAATAGAAACGGATTGGCGATTAAGCGAAGACAGACCAATTGTTGGTCAGGCTTTGGTGATTCAACTTGCTAAATCAACTAGATCGGTTGCGGTATACTATCATACTACTGAAGCATCTGAAGCCTTAATGTGGTTGGCACCTGAACAAACTTCTGGTAAAACACATCCTTTTTTATTTACTCAAAGTCAGGCGGTATTAGCCCGAACGTGGGTGCCTTGTATGGATGTGCCAGCGGTGCGTTATACGTATTCCGCTCAAATTCAATGTGACCCGCAATACATGGCATTAATGAGTGCCAGTAACCCGCAGAAAAAGTCAGCAACGGGCCTGTATCATTTTGAGATGAACCAAGCCATTCCGAGTTATTTAATGGCATTAGCAGTTGGTGATATCGCTTTTAAACCATTAGGTGAAAACTGCGGGGTCTATTCAGAAATTAATATGCTAGATAAAGCCAGCAAGGAGTTTACTGATTTGCCTAACATGATTCAAAAGGCTTCTGAATTATATGGACCATACGCATGGGGGCGCTATGATGTTTTAGTATTGCCGCCGAGTTTTCCGTTTGGAGGTATGGAAAATCCGCGTTTAACCTTTGCAACACCTACTATTATTGCTGGTGATAAAAGTTTAGTGTCCTTAATTGCGCATGAATTAGCCCATAGTTGGAGTGGCAATTTAGTGACCAACGCCAATTGGGATGACTTTTGGTTAAATGAAGGATTTACAGTGTATTTTGAAGAGCGAATCATGGAAAAGGTCTATGGCAAAGACTATGCTGACATGCTTGCCAGTATTAGTTTCGGAGAACTACAATCTACGCTTGATTATTTAATGGCCAATGCCCCAGGTGATACCAAACTCAAATTGAATTTAAATGGTCGTAATCCGGATGATGCTGTTAGCGATATAGCCTATATTAAAGGTTCGTTGTTTTTGAAATTGGTAGAATCAAAAGTTGGAAGAACGCAATGGGATGCCTTTCTTAACAGTTATTTTAATCAGTTTAAATGGCAAAGTATTACTACAGAAACGTTTTTACAGTATCTGAATACGCATTTATTGAAGCCTCAAAACATTGCCCTAAATACACAAGAATGGATTTATGAAATAGGTTTGCCGAGCAATTGCCCCAAGGTGCACAGTAAGGAATTTGATCGTGTCGAAAACATGGCCCTGCGTTTAAATCAAGACAGTACCTTACTTGATATTGATAGTTCTGCTTATACGACACACCATTGGTTGCATTTATTCAGACATTTGAATGCAGAAAAGATTCACACAAGAATGGCCGCTTTTGATTCATTGTACCATTTTACTCAGCGTCAGAATGCCGAAATTCAATGTGATTGGTACTTGTTGTGTACTAAAAATAATTACCAGCCAGCCAATGCAGCAATTGAACAGTATTTGTTGCAAGTGGGTAGAAGGAAATTTTTAAAACCATTGTATGAAGCAATGATTCAAACACCTGAAGGTCTTGAAAGGGCTAAAGCAATCTTTTCAAAAGCTTCGGCATCCTATCATGCAGTGTCAAGGAATACCATTCAAGAGATGATCGCTAATGCCAAGCATTAGGCTTTTTTTATCAGAAGGGCTACCGACTCAACGTGGTGTGTGTGCGGAAACATGTCAACTGTTTTAAGTTGGTCAACAACATAATGTTCTGCTAAAAGTGCAATGTCTCTTGCTTGAGTTGCCGTATTACAGCTTACATACACAATTCTACTTGGACCAAGTTCAATGATTTTATGGACCACAGATGGATGCATGCCATCACGAGGGGGGTCTGTGATCACCACATCTGCTTTGCCATGTTTTGCAATCAATTCATCATTCAAAACCACTTTCATGTCGCCCGCATAAAAGTGGGCGTTGTCAATGTGATTCAGTTGAGCATTGTTTTTTGCATCAATGATCGCCGCTTCAACATATTCAATACCTATGACTTGCTTGGCCTGTTTTGCAACAAACAAGGCAATGGTACCGGTGCCTGTATATAAGTCATAAACGGTTTCATGACTTTGTATATTGGCAAAGTTTCTGGTGATTTGGTATAAGGCCAAAGCTTGTTTGGTATTGGTCTGAAAAAATGATTGAGGTCGAATGGTGAAGGTAAGGTCTTCAAGCTGTTCAATTAAATGCCCTTGACCTTTATAAGTTTCAACAGCTAAATCACTCCAAGTATCGTTGACTTTTGTATTTATGACATAACACCATTCAGTTACCATGCTTAATTCTGGCATTACTGCATCAAACAGGGCTTCAATGAGCTGGGTTTTGTGTTGCGCTACCACTAAGACCAATAACCATTCACCTTTGTGGTTAGAGCGTAACATTAAGTTTCTTAAAAAACCTGTTTGTTGACGGATGTCAAAAAACTCTAATCCCATTTCAATGGCTTTGTTTTTAATCGTCTTGCGAATGGTATTTGCATCATCAGGAGCAAGATGACAATGGCCTAAATCAAGCACTTTGTCAAACATGCCTGGAATATGAAACCCTAAAGCCGGAATTCTGCCTGGATTGTTTTTATCAAATTCCGCTTCCCAAGCTTTGTTGCTAAAGGTGAATTCTAATTTGTTGCGGTAACCATAAATCGGGTCACTGCCTAAAATCTCGTGGTAATGATTGACTTCAACTTTGGCAATTCTCTGCATATCACTCTCAGCTTGAGCTGATTTGAACTTAAGTTGCTCAGGGTATTGAACATGCTGCCACTTACAACCTCCGCAAATGCCGAAATGTTCGCATTGAGGTTCAGTTCTGATGGAAGAGGCCTGATGAATATGGGTAATTTTACCTTCTGCGTATGACTTCTTCTGTTTGTCAACGAGAATGTCCACAACATCGCCTGGGGCTGCATATGGAACAAAAATAACTTTACCGTCGTGCTTGGCTATTGCTTTGCCTTCTGCAGCAGCAGAATCAATTGATAGGTTTTGAAGCGCGTATGCTTTAAAATGGTGACGCCTAGACAAGGTAATTATTCTTGGATGAAACGGTTTAAAACAGAATGGAAAATGTTGGTATCTAGGTAACCAGAGTAGGGTGCAATTTGACTTTGGTCTGCTAATGTTTTCCATACAAAAGTCATAGGGTAACCTGGCATTCTACCACCTTTGTTCAAGTAGGTTGCTAATTGATCTGAACTTAGGGTTTCGCCATTGACAGTATGATTGCCTTCCACTTCTGGATTGAATTTAACACCTATGCAATATTTGTTCATCTTCTTAACCACATTGGCATTGCCATAGGTTTGTATGTCCATGACTTTACACCAATAACACCAATCTGTGTAGACATCAACAATCAGTACTTTGTTTTCTTTGCTAGCTTTGCTGTATCCTTCAGTCATTGAATACCATTGAATGCCTTCGCCACTTTGAGTTGTTTCAATTGGTTTTTTTACAGGCACTTTCTTTTGTGTAGCTTGGTTCATGAAGGCCATGATGGCTAAGCTGCAAACTAACAGTGCAGATAGGCTGAGTAAAGATGTTTTTAATTTCATGTTAAATGGAATATGCACAAATGTAATCTAAAATAGTGCCAAAAAAAATACCTAAAGGGAACTCAGTTAAATGGCGTACATGATGTGCTTAAATTGGTTATTTTTGTAAGAGTCTTAATTGCCAATCGCCTAAATGCAAGCTAATCCTTTACAAATTAAACTGAATGAGTTTATTCGTAAATTCTACCTCAACAAAGGTTTGAGGGGTTTGTTAT
>JBEIKN010000142.1:0-5396 GCA_040379725.1 Flavobacteriales bacterium | reverse complement strand
CTGGTGGACATAACATCATTTTGATTGGGCCTCCTGGTGCTGGAAAAACCATGTTGGCAAAACGTTTGCCCAGCATTTTACCGCCTATGACGCTCGAGGAATCACTTGAAACCACTAAGATTCATTCTGTAGCTGGCACCATTCATTTGTCGAGCGGAATAGTTGCCTTAAGACCTTTCAGATCGCCGCATCATACCATTTCTGATGTAGCGCTTGTGGGTGGTGGCAACACACCTCAGCCAGGGGAAATTTCTTTGGCACACAATGGCGTTTTGTTTTTAGACGAATTGCCTGAGTTTAAAAGAAATGTTTTGGAAGTACTTAGACAACCCTTAGAAGAACGTAAAATCTCTATTTCAAGGGCGAAATTCTCGGTTGATTATCCGTCGAGTTTTATGTTGGTTGCCAGTATGAATCCTTGTCCTTGTGGGTATTTTAATCATCCTGAAAAGCCCTGTGTTTGCGGCAGCAATTTGGTCCAAAAATATTTGAGCCGAATCAGTGGCCCTTTGCTTGACAGAATTGACATTCATATAGAAGTAACGCCTGTTTCTTTCGAAGAATTGGCATCAAGTAGGGCTTCTAGTGAAAAAAGTAATTCGATTAGAGCAAGGGTCATTGCCGCCAGGGAAAGACAATCTTTGAGGTATGAAATGCTTCAAGAAGTGTATTGTAACGCACAAATGCCAAGCAACAAAATTAAAGACATTTGCCCAATCGATGACACAGGTAAACAGTTATTAAAATCAGCCATCACTAAACTCAATTTAAGCGCAAGAGCTTATGACAGAATTTTAAAAGTATCCAGAACCATAGCCGATTTAGATGCTTCTGAATCCATACAAACACATCATTTGGCCGAAGCCATTCATTACAGAAGCTTAGACCGAGAAAATTGGGGTGGTTGAGGGGATGTTATCAAGACAACTAGAAACGGGTTTTATAAGACTCAAAAAAAAGGATGTTTGCAATAAAATGAATAGAAAATCTTAATCCTCTTTAGGATTTTAAATTGTTTTGTAACCTTTTAACGTTTATAAATTTGGGAAATTCGCAAAGCCTTACTATCATTGTTATTGAATCCAAAACTTAAACGCTACAGTTGATGGATTTAGGGCAACTGCTTCATGAAAATTTATAAACAGAAAAGAACAATAGCATATTTTGTCGATGATGTTTCAACGTCTTTTGTTATAAATGATATCAAAGCACTGGCAGAAGAATTTTACAGCATTATTTTATTCTCAATTGACAAAATTCAAGATTCGAAAGCATTGCCATCAAATGTTATAGTTGTTGATGGGTTTATGGATTGGGGGAGATATCATAAAATGAAGATTGTTCTTTCAAATTTCTATGGTATTATGACTATATATTTTAGAGAGTGTTATGCCTTAAAAAAATTGTTGCCTATAAGAAAATCGATCGCTTTAATTGCATCAAACATTTTTAAAACCAATGAAGTTATAAGGCAATTAGAAGAGAAAAAAATTCAAATCAATGACATAGCATTGTTTTATTCATTTTGGTTCTATGATTGCATATATTTAGCATGGCTAAAGCACTTAAATGGCCAGATTAAAATCATAAGCAGAGCCCATAGTGGCGATCTATATGAAGATCATATTTCCATCAGAAACAACCTGCTTTTTAGGCATTTCCAATTGAGTCAAATGGACGCTGTTTATCCTGTTTCGAATATGGGAACAGATTACCTAAGAAAAAAATACCCTGAATTTTCAAATACATTCAAGACGGTCTATTTAGGCACTAAAGACCATCATTATATGAATCCTTTTGACCCTAAAAGCTTTGTAATTGTGAGTTGCGCAAGTTTCAGACACCATAAACGTATTCACAAAATAGCAGAGGCTTTATTAGGGGTAGAAAGTCATGTGATTTGGTATCATTTCGGAGATGAAAATTTGAATACCACTGACCCAAAAATTCCAGAATATAAAACTAGAAAAAAAGCGCTTGAATCTAAGACAAATATTAAATTCTATCCCATGGGCTATACTAGTAACGAAGACTTAATGGATTTTTACATGAAAACACCTGTTAGTTTATTTGTCAGTTTATCGGCGGTTGAAGGTATACCTGTGAGTATCATGGAAGCCATTAGTTTTGGAATCCCAGTTTTGTCTACTGATGTAGGCGGTTGCGCAGAAATCGTAAATGATAAAACGGGTATTCTAATTCCACTGACTACTGAAATTTCCGAGATTTCTAAAATACTTGACGCGTTTCCTGATTCAGATAAAAATACCGAAGCATACAGACTCAATGTAAGAACATTTTGGCAAACAAAATTTAATGCCAATCAAAACAATTTAGCGTTCTTGGAGGAGCTTGATGCTTTGAATAAATAGCACCATACCATATTTTGATGCTTTTGCATACCTTCAAACTTACCATTTTAGAGCAATAATGCATTAAAGCGTATTAGGCGTTGAAAGTTTTGTTGGTTGAGGCCACGGTGCTTAAAAATAGACAAATGCGCTTAAAAACGAAAAAAGGCTGCTTTAGGGGCAGCCTTTTTATAGATTGTCATGATGATTAATTATCCCAGAACAATTTAGTGGTCAAAACATCACCTCCAATTGCTGAGGATGCTGATGAATAATTTTGAGCATTGATGGTTTGTTCATTAATTGGATATGTAAATCTTGTTGGAATATCAGAATTGCTCATGCCTGAAGGTGGAATTAAATTTGGAAAATCCAAACGCCTCCATTCGGTCCAAGCATCAAAACCTCTATTGTATAATGCCAACCATTTTTGATTGCCAATCTTTTCTTTCCAATTCGCACCAGACTCGGCACTTGTGTAATCAACATCTGATTGTGCAATGTATGCAGCAGCATCACCTGCAGAGCCACCCCATTCCAAAATAGATTCTGTTATGCCTGCATTATAATGATCTTGTGCGGTGCCTGAAACGGACCAACCTCTTGCAGCAGCCTCTGCCAACATGAATTCAACTTCAGAATAACTGATCAATGTGCTTGGAGCATCTGCCGCTCTAACCGCCAAACTAGGTTTAGAATTTTTAGTGTAAGAGTTGCCTGTTCCATTAATGCCCCCTTTATAAATACCTGCATTATTGGTGGTAAAATACAAAGGCAAGCGAGGATCGCTTAAAGAATCCAATAATTTCACCATGGTTTCTGATGCAATAAAGTCTTTTCTGCCACTTTGAACCAAATCAACCCAAACTGGATTGGTATTTGGCGGAGTGGTCAAATAATGAAAAGTGGCATTATCTGATGATGATGTCATGGCCATTGGTAATGCGGATTCAAAATTGGTTTTGGCTAATGTAGCATCGGTTTCTGCTAAACACAAAGCCATGCGCATTTTCAAAGTTGCAGCAAACTTTAACCACATACTGTTATCGCCACTGTAAATTAAATCACCGCTATTAAAGCTACTTGAACCAGCGCTTAAGGAGGTCATGTCTTGATCGAGGCGTTTAAACAAATCTGTGTATATGGTTTTAGCATCATCGTATGCAGGCAATGGTTTACTGACATCTAAAGCTTCAGAATATGGCACATTACCAAATGTGTTTACTAAAATATGCCATGTATAAACTTCTAAGACATCAATGGTAGCAAGCTGAGATGCTCTTACAGTTTCATCTGTAATTAAAGCGTCTGCAATCACTGCTTCTTTCGAAGCTTGCAAATCTTTTAGCACATCTCTATACAATGCTGCCCAAAAATTAGCTGCTATACCTCTAGTAACAATGTCGTATCGACTTTCATCAAAATAGGTTGTCTCAGTCCAATGCTGACTCCACAGCCTGAAGATATTTCGATTCACATTTGAAGAAGTCATGACATCCACTAAATTTTTTTGTGCTGATGTATACAAAAAATTTGATGGAACGCTGGTAGGAAGTTTTGGGTTGGTATTCAATTCTTCGAATTTTTTACAGCCAACCAACAATCCAATACCTGCAATAATTATAAATATTTTTTTCATGTTATTGATGGATTAAAATGGATTAAAAATTAAATTTAACATTGGCGCCATACAACTTAGTGTTAGGATAAGCACCCGTTTGATAGCCTTGAATGTTTCCGCTGCTCATGCCGTCTTCTGGATCAGAATATGGTACATATTTTTTGATGATCCATAAATTACGGCCATAGATGGAAATGTCAATGCCTTTGATGGTTTTAAACTTGGTAAAGTATTTTTGAGGTACTGCGTAATTAAAGGTAACCTCTCTTAATTTTACATAACCAGCATTGTAAACAAAATCAGATGGCGCTTTTGCGTTGCCTAAGAAATAATCGTAATTCACTCTTATATCATTTTTGCTGCCATCGGGTTTTACACCATCTAATATCACGCCACCACCTTCGGAGACATCTGCTCTCACATCATTGCCTAAATCATTTTTAAAAGCTGATGTTTCATAAATGCCTGTTTGTGCGCCATAGAATTGATCCAATGAAAATACGCTTCCACCCTTCTTAACGTCAATTAAGAAACCAAAGGTACAACTCTTATATCTGAAAGAGTTTCTGATACCTCCAATCCATTTTGGATTAATGTTACCAATAATATTATTTGATGAAGACGTAACCATCCAGTAACCTGTGTTGGTATCAATCATACGATTGCCTTTATCATCATATATGTAATCTTTACCTTTAATGGTACCATATGCTTCTCCCACGCTGGCATTGATTGATACCCCGCCTTGTAATGAAGCCAAAGTGATGTTATCAATATCTGGCAATTCCATCACTTTATTTCTATTTCTAGACCAGTTCAGATTGATGTCCCAGCTAAATTTCTTATTTTTAATTGGGCTAACAAACATGGTCAATTCAATACCTCTGTTTAAGATAGCGCCAGCATTGATGTATTTTTGAGAATAACCTGTAGCCCTAGAAATGTCAACTGGTATGATTTGATTTACAGTTAATGCATGGTAATTGTTTACATCGAATCCGATTCTATTGTTAAAGAATGACATTTCTAAACCTATTTCTCTGCTCTTGGTTTTTTCAGGTTGTAAATTTGAGTTGTTCATAATGCCCTGAACGCTGTAGATGGCGTTACCGTTAAAGCTTGTAACAGCCGAATAATAATTCTTTGTAGCGCCATATGGAGCATCGGAACCAACTTGTGCTAAGTTTGCTCTGAACTTACTGTAAGTCATCCATTTCATTGATTTTCCGGATAGTTTGCGCAAATGATCGGCAAATAAATAACTACCTGATACCGATGGATAGAAATAAGAATTATTGCCTTTTGATAGAGTACTTGATACATCATTTCTGCCTGTCATATCAATGTACAAGAAATTCTTATAACCGAAATTCAAATTGGTATATACACCATTTATTTGTTTGCCAACATAGGACTCACTTGGT
>JBEIKN010000141.1:0-5405 GCA_040379725.1 Flavobacteriales bacterium | reverse complement strand
TTTATATATTTGTCCGATTATAACAATATTTTACATTAAAAAGCAGCTTATGATGAAGAAAAAATTACTAGTCACTATCATTGGATTCTTATCTATTTATCAAGCTTTTGCTCAAACCGCTGACAGAAGATTGGGAATAGAACTTAATGGTGGAATCAATGAATACCAAGGAGATTTAGGGTCTGCCTTGTTTTTTGCTAGAAAACCTAATTACCAAGGTATTGGTGGTTCGGTGAGCTACTACTTAAGCCCTAGTTTTGATTTAACATTCTTTGGCTCAGGTGGTGATGTAGGCTATTACACAGATCTTCCATTCGTTGATCCTGAATTCACTACTGTTTTTTTTAGAGCCAATTTAGCTACCCTAAATGGTGGTATTCGTTACAAAATCTTAAAAGACAAACCTTTCACTCCATACCTTATGTTGGGTTTAGGTGGTTTGTATGTGCATAGCAAAAGCAACAGAGATCCAAACACTTTAACTGATGGCGCTGGTAATGCTGCTGCTGGTTTCGGTTTCCAATTCAACCTAGGTGAAAAGATGTCTTTAAGAGTCCAGTCTATGTTCAACTATACTTTCAATGATATTTGGGATGGCGAACCTTTCACATACTTTACTCATACACGTAATAAAAACAATGATGTAGTGGCTTTCCACTCAATCGGTTTTGTTTACAACATGCAATACGGTTCATCTAGCATGGGCGGTGGCCCAAGTCAAAAAGACAAAGACAAAGACGGCGTGCCAGATGCGTTGGACAAATGTCCAAAAACACAACCTTGGCAATTACCTGTTAATGACGAAGGTTGTCCCAAAGATTCTGACTTGGATTCAATTCCTGATTACCAAGATTCTTGCCCATCTCAATTTGGTTTACGCAAATTCAATGGCTGTCCTGATTCAGATGGTGATGGTGTGATTGATAGCAAAGACCGTTGCCCTCAAAAAGCTGGTCCTGCATCTTCACAAGGCTGTCCTGATACTGATGGTGATGGTATTATTGATGCTGATGACCAATGCCCAGGTGTAAAAGGTACTGCTCAATTCAACGGTTGCCCTGATTCAGACGGTGACGGCATTGAAGACAGAAAAGACAAATGCCCAGGTGTAGCCGGTACTAAAGATGGTGAAGGTTGCCCTGACTCAGACGGCGATGGTATTTACGATAACGCTGACGTTTGTCCTAATGTAGCAGGTATTGCTGCCAACAAAGGTTGCCCTGAAATCAAAAAAGAAGACGTTAAGAAGATCAACATTGCTGCAAGAGGTATTAACTTTGAAACCAAGGAGGCTAAAATCACTCCAGAGTCTTTCAAAAACCTTGATGAATTGGTTAAATTGTTGAACCAATACCCAGAAGCCAACGTTCAAATCGATGGTCACACGGACAATGTTGGTGAAGCAGCAAGTAACTTAGATTTATCTCAAAGACGTTGTGATGCAGTAGTTGCCTACTTAATTAACAAAGGTGTAGCTGCAGGCAGAATGAAAGCGATTGGCCATGGTGATACCCAACCAATAGCTGACAATAAAACAGATAAAGGTAGAAAAGAAAACAGACGTGTAGACTTCAGATTGTTCTACTAGTCAAAACTTATACAATTAAAGCCGCTCAATTGAGCGGCTTTTTTTATGCCCAATTGCGATCAATTGTTTATCCCATTAAAGCTGCATTGAAGCATTAAAATCACTTGAACCTAATTAGTGCCTATTTATCAGTATGAGTCTGCATATAAGCCGTTAAACATGCTTGTTAGGGTATTATATCATCTGAAGGCATAGTATAGTTACGCCAAGTGTATGGAATAAAAAAAATCCCGTTAATCTGATGAGAGACTAACGGGATCCTAAAATAAAAAATGTTATGGCTTATTTAGCGCTGCCTTCTGGCTTCTTTTTGCAGCACTCTTTACCTTCTGCTTTGTCTTTGCTACAAGAATGGGCTTTTGACTCTTCTTTTTTGCAGCATGATTTCTTAGCACATTGCTTTGGAGCTGTGGTTGTGGCAGCTTTAGCTGTATCAACAGATGTTGCAGCTTTATTCATTTCAACAGCTGTCTTTGGCTTGCTAGTAACAGTACCAGCAGCGCTTTGAGCATTGGCGGCAAATGTAAAGCCTGCCAATAATGCGAATGATAAAATTAAGTTTTTCATATTATTTGGATGTTATAAAGTTATATCAATAATTAGACCAAAGTGGCCACTACAGTTTCGCCACCTCTGGTTTTTTGTTGCAATTGTACGTCTATCTTAGCCGATAATGGTAAATACAAGTCAATTCTAGAACCAAATTTGATAAAACCCATTTCAGCACCTTGTTTTACCAATTCACCTTCTTTAACATAATAGACAATACGTTTAGCCAAAGCCCCTGCTACTTGTCTGAATAACACTTCAGCTTTAGAATTAGCAATGACTACAGTGGTACGTTCGTTTTCTGTAGATGATTTTGGATGCCAAGCCACTAAATATTTACCAGGGTGGTATTTAGCATACTTTACAACACCTGCAATGGGATTTCTATTTACGTGCACATTCACAGGGCTCATAAAAATGCTGACCTGTCTGCGCTTGTCTTTGAAATATTCGTTCTCTTCTACTTCTTCAATAACCACCACTTTGCCATCAGCAGGTGCAATGACATGGTTTTCATTAATGATGGTATTTCTAAATGGGTTTCTGAAAAACTGTACAATCAGAATGAAAAAAATCAATGACAAACTCAACACCAATTTAAATACGATGTGTTGATCGCCTACAAAATATTGCACCATTAAGTTAAGACCTGCTAATAATAACAAGGTCACCAAAATGATTTTATAGCCTTCTCTATGAATTAACATTAGTAAACGCCTCTAAATTTTTGAGTAGATGCTACGCGATCAATGGACACTATATAGGCAGCTGTTCTCATGCTCACTTTGTGGCTGCTACCAGCTTCATAAACGGTTTCAAATGCACTCATCATCACATTGTCAGCTTTAGCATTCACATCTTCTTCTGACCAGAAGTAGCCCATTCTGTTTTGAACCCATTCGAAATAGGAAACAGTTACCCCACCGGCATTGGCTAAAATATCTGGCACAACGATGATGCCTTTATCATTTAAGATTTTGTCTGCATTAGCACTGGTTGGACCGTTAGCGCCTTCAACAATTAATTTTGCTTTAATGTTAGCAGCATTGGCATCAGTGATTTGATCTTCCATTGCAGCTGGTACTAAAATATCACAAGACAATTCTAATAACTCAGCGTTGCTGATGTTTTTACCACCAGGGAAACCGCCTAAATTGCCATTGGATTTACTATATGCCATAGCTTCAGCAACCTTAATACCCTCTGGGTTATAGTAACCACCAGTTACATCAGAAATACCTACGATTTTAACACCCAATTGTTCAATCAATTTAGCTGAAATAGAGCCCACATTTCCAAATCCTTGAACCACACAAGTACAATTTTCTGGTTTTAAACCCATTTTAGCTAATGCTGAACGGGTACAAACCATCACGCCTCTACCAGTGGCTTCAACTCTACCCAAAGATCCTCCCATTGATATAGGCTTACCTGTGATTACAGCTGGTGTATAGGCGCCTTTTATTTTTGAAAATTCATCAACAATCCAAGCCATTTCTTGTTGGCCTGTATTCATATCTGGAGCAGGAATGTCTTTATCTGGACCAAAAACATCGCTCATTGCAGAGGCATATGCTCTAGTAAGACGCTCTAACTCACCTTTGCTCATTGACTTAGGATCGCATTTGATACCGCCTTTACCACCGCCATATGGAATACCCACTACGGCAGTTTTCCATGTCATCCATGCGGCCAAAGCTTTAACTTCATCCAATGACACATCCATTGAATATCTAATACCGCCCTTGGATGGGCCTAATGTTGTGCTGTGTTGAACTCTATGGCCTTCAAATACTTGAACTTTTCCATTGTCCATCATAACTGGCAAATGAACGGTTACGATTCTTGCAGGATACTTTAAAGTATTGTATACTGAATCATCTAAATTAAGAATCTTTGCCGCTTCATCGAATCTCTTCATCATTGAATCCAAGGGATTCAAATTGCTGTGAATGGTTGCATTACTCATTGCTTAAATTATTTATAAGTCGTAAAGGGATGCAAATTTAAACTTTTCGGGCATTTAACAAACATATTTTATCCATTCAGGCCACCATTATGTCCTAAATCAGTTATTTAAAGGTATTGGGTTTCAATTTTAGCATAGGTCCAAAGAATGTAATATTTTTGCATCCTTATAGGTTTATGGCTAATTACGATTTTAGAAGTATAGAGAAAACTTGGCAAGACTACTGGGCCAAACAACAAACGTTTAAGGCAGAGAATACATCTTCTAAACCTAAATACTATGTGTTGGACATGTTCCCATATCCTTCGGGGGCTGGTCTTCATGTTGGACATCCCTTGGGTTATATTGCTAGCGATATTGTTTCAAGGTTTAAAAGACATCAGGGCTTCAATGTTTTACATCCTATGGGATATGATGCTTTTGGTCTGCCAGCAGAACAATACGCCATTCAAACTGGCAAACATCCGGCTATTACGACGGACGAAAACATCATTCGATACCGAGAACAACTTGATCGTATTGGTTTTTCATTTGATTGGTCTCGATCAGTTAAAACCTGTGATCCTCAATACTACAAATGGACCCAGTGGATTTTTATTCAACTATTTAACAGTTGGTATAACCCAAAAACCAATAAGGCAGAAAGTATTCAAACGCTGATAACAAATTTTGAAAATCAAGGCTGTCAGTCTGAACACCATAACTTTACTGCACAAGAATGGAAGCAATTTGATCTAAAAAAACAATCGGATATTTTATTACAATACCGCTTAGCTTTTTTAAGCGAAGCCATGGTGAATTGGTGCTCTGAATTAGGGACTGTATTGGCTAATGATGAGGTTAAAGATGGCGTGAGTGAACGCGGTGGTTATCCGGTCGAAAGAAAACTCATGACCCAGTGGAGTCTCAGAATTTCTGCTTATGCAGAACGATTATTACAGGGTTTAGAACAAATTGATTGGTCTGATAGCATTAAGGAAGCTCAACGCAATTGGATAGGTAAAAGCGAAGGTGCATCTCTGCATTTTAGCGTTCACAATCAAAGCACAACACTTGAGGTATTTACCACGCGTCCTGATACTGTGTTTGGTGTGAGTTATTTAGCCATAGCACCTGAACACGAAGAACTACAGAACTTGTGCATTGGCGACTATAAAAAAGCGGCTTTAGACTATGCTGAAAAGGCTAAAAACCGTTCAGAAAGAGAACGACAATCAGAGGTAAAAAACATCACTGGTGCTTTTACGGGCTCCTATTGTGTGCATCCATTTACAAAACAGTTAATTCCTATTTGGGTGG
>JBEIKN010000140.1:0-5458 GCA_040379725.1 Flavobacteriales bacterium | reverse complement strand
TTTCATTTTTTAAAATTCTTGGAATATGAAACCAAACAAAAATCCTTTGCATCAGCAGGGATAACCTTTTGTTCATTGATTCCAATGCGCAGTATCCCATTTAAAGTGGTGGCCATGCTGGGGATGAATTTTGATCAGTTTCCGCGAAAAGAACAACATCCGAGTTTTAATTTAATTGAACTGCACAAACGCAAAGGCGATCGAAGCGTCAAAGACAACGACAAACACTTATTTCTTGAAACCATTTTATCCGCGCAATCCAATCTTTATATAAGCTATATTGGGTTTTCAGTAAAAGACGGTAGTCAATTGCCTCCATCATCATTGGTGGATGAATTGATCGAATACATCTTACAAGGTTGTGAACAGTATCAAGTCGACTGGTTAAAGGCTATGGTTTTGCATCATGCACTTCATGGTTATAGCCCTGCACATCAGCCGCATTCGAAATGGCGCAACTATTTGTCTTACGAACTTTCTGAGCCATCTTTGAAATGGTTGTCAGATCAAATAGAATCAGACAATTTAATAACAGACAAACGCTCATGGCCAGATATAAAAGGGTTTTTTACAGATTCTTTCAAATGGTATTTCAATAAAAAATTATTGGTCAATTATAACGACGAAGACTTATTGTTGCCAGATCAAGAGCGATCAATATTAGATCATTTAGAAGCTTGGAAGCTTAGGAAAACACTCAGTGAAACTTCTGCTCAAGAACGCGACACATTGATGCGTAAACTTCAATTAAAAGGCGAACTGCCTTTGTTGAATGCTGGTAAAATGGCCTATGACATCATCGTTGATGAGTGGCAACATATTGTTGAACCAATCGCTGAACTTTTAGCGCATGAATCTAAACGGTTTCTGAGTTGTCATTGTTCAATTTCAAAGTATACCTTACAAACCGAAATCGAAGTATATGGCGATCATTATGTCATGATCAATACCTCATCATCATTATATGCCAAGGTTTTTGGCGCTTGGTTAGATTATTTACTATTAAGAAGCTGTGGGCATGCCGTTCATTTTGTTTATGTCGATAAAAAAGCCAACCTGAAAAAATTAGCTTCAGATGCTATGACACAGGAGCAGGCTATTGCGGAATTGTCTGCTTTGTTAGATGTATATGCTCAACACCAGGAATCGCCTTTTATGTTGCCATGGGCTTATTTTGAAAAGCTATACAATAAACCAGATATCCCTCCAAGTAAACACATAAAAGACATTCAGCAACAAGTAGATTCAAATATAGTCTATACTGATGTTTATTTTAGAAAGGCCTGGGAGATGGGGTGGTTACATGTAGACAATATTCCAACAGTTGTTGCCCAATTAGAAAAGGTGTTTAAACCTATGAACCACTTTTTAAACCTTGTAAAACAATGAGTACAGAAACTAAAGCCATGCAAGCATTCGATGTATACAAGGTTCCATTGAGGGATTCCAACTTGGTTGAGGCCAGTGCTGGAACCGGAAAAACCTATTCCATTTCTGTTTTAGTTTTGAGGTTTGTGTTGGAAAGTAATATTCCAATACAAGAAATATTAATGGTAACATTTACCAAGTCTGCAGTGGCAGAATTAGAGCATAGGGTGAGAGCATTTATTAGACAGGCTTATGCAATCGTTTGTCAAGGTCAGAACAATTTAGAGGATGAATCCATGCGAAAAATCATCCTTAATGCTACAGAAAGTGTTGGTATTGATGAAGTTAAAAAAAGACTTAAAAATGCTTTGTTGTTTTTGGATGAAACAGCCATAATGACCATTCATGGGTTTTGCCAGAAAACATTGGGCGAGTTTGCCTTTGAAACAGATCAGATGTTCAATGCAGCCACCATCACACCGATTGAACTAGAATCTGTTAAGATGGATGCAGTCAATGCCTTTTGGCGTAAGCATATGAATGGGATCGGTCCATTGACATTGACTTGGTTGAAAAAACTTGACTGTACCAGAGATCAATTGCTAGAATTGCTCAATTCTAAATTAAACGGACAGGTTTATTTACACCAGCATGTTGATCCCGTCTTTGACTCCAAAATTTTAGAGGATTTAGAACGACAAATTCAGACATTCAATGGCTTACATGCTAATGCCATTTTGCAAGCTCAAAAGTATTTTAATGACCATGCTGAAATGATGTTAAAACGCATTGCTTCCCATACCAATGCAAAGAAGTCAGATGCGGCAAAATACATTATTAATCCCAGGGCATTATATCAATATTTGTATCATAGCTCAAAGCCATCGCAATACATGTTTACTGTTTTTGCGGAGGTCATAGAATGGTTTATTCCAGTGCATGAAGCTGAATTGGTCTTAACTCAAACACTAAAAGCATTTAAATTTAATGTACAATCTAAAGCTTTAGAGGAAATTCAAGAATACGTTCAAAGCAAACTGATTCAGAAGGGTGTCATAACTTTTGACGATATGATTGAAAAGCTGCATCAAGCAGTTGTGGTAAAAAACCATAAAGACTTACATCAGGCTTTGAGGAAAAAATACAAGGCCGTTTTAATTGATGAATTTCAGGACACAGATAAACTTCAATATGAGTTGTTCAATGTAATGTTCGATAAACACTCTGTTTTGTTTTACATCGGTGATCCAAAGCAATCCATTTACGCATGGAGAAAAGCTGACATCAACACCTATTTTGCAGCGCGCAATCATGTGAGGCATGTGTATACAATGAATACCAATTACAGATCAAGTGTGTCTGTAATTGATGGCTTAAATCATTTTTTTAAGCCGCAGGATCAATTTGATACTTTTGCATTTTTACAAGCCAAAGATGCTATCAACTATTGGCCTGTCGCTTCAAGTCAGTCAGCAGATCAAACCGTAAAGGCAGATTGGTACCATCAGAAACCGATTATTTATACGCCTTGCAAAGACAAATCAGAAGTGTCTTATTCGCTCATGCAAGATTTGAAACAACTTTTGACAACAGGTACTCAAATCAAACACAAAGGCGTTTGGCGTGATTTGAACCCCTCTGATATTTGCATATTGGTTCGTTCAAATAAAGAAGCGGAGGAGTTGCAAATTGATTTAAGAAAACATAGGTTTCCGGCCATTGCTATTGATGATTCAAAATTGTCTGATAGTCCTGAAGCCAAAGGGATTTATTATGTTTTATATGCTGTATATCACATTCATAGAGCTAATATCAATAGAGCATTGTTGCAAGACTGGTTGGGTTTTGATGAAAGCAGTTTGTTGCAAGTCAATGAAGCTTTATTGTTGGAGCGGTTTAAACTTTACCAAACACAATGGGAGCAAGAGGGCGTATTTGTCATGTTAATGCAATTGTTTTCTGATTTTAATGTCAGAGAACGTTGTTTGAGTCCAACATTTGCAAAAGGTACAAGAGTACTATCCAATTTGTTTCAGTTGACAGAACTCTTGCACAAACATCAATTAACGCAACATTTTCAACCCTTAGATGTGTTGAATTGGTTTCAGAAATTATTAGTAGATCAAAGGCAATCTGGCGATGAATTTGAAATGCGTATTGAGAGTGATGAGGCGGCCATTACGATTATGACCATACATAAAAGTAAGGGTCTTGAATTCCCTGTTATTATAGCGCCAACCCTCAATTTGAAACCATTTACTTCTCCTAAAATCATTAATTTTAGAGACACAAAATCAGGGTTGTATTGTTTTGGCGAAACTGTTTTGCTCAATGAGCATCAATTGGCGGAATATGATTTGCAAATTGAACAAGAACATAGGCGATTAATTTATGTGGCCTTAACTAGGACTGCACAACTTTGTTACATATATGATAATCTTTATAAAAAGGGATCCTCACTACAACCTTTTATAGAACACATTAAAAAAAATAACTCAGTGGAGGTCAGACAAAGTTCTGAAAAAGCTTTGCCTAATACATTTGTTTATCAGTCTCAAGCACATTCAGGAAAACAACCATCAAGTATAGTCAATGCATTTGTCTTAAAAGATATTTACTGGAAAAAATGGAGTTATTCTTCATTGGTTGTTGAGCACGAGTCAATGCAGACCCTACAAGGCACAGTATTCGACTCTCCCTATGATGAGTGGATATTAAAGTTGTTGCCTAAGGGTGCTAACACAGGTAATTTATTGCATTTGTTGTTTGAAAGGGTTCGTTTTGATGACCCTTTGCAATGGCCTAGGTTGATTGATCAGGCGGTAAAGAGTATGCCAGAAAATAAACGGGAATCCTATGCCTTGCATTTAATGACTTTGATGCGTCATTTATCGTCAGTCGTATTCAAAGCCATGACCCAAACTTTTACGCTGTCAAATTTGTCCATGGAGCATCAATTAAATGAGTTAGAGTTCGATTTTTTAATCAACCAAGGTAAAGGTCAAGCCATAAAGGCACTTTCAACTGCTGAGGTTGTTCTGGATGTCAAATACAGCGATCAACTGCTTGGTGTTCTGAATGGCAAAATGGATATGTTTTTTGAAATGAATGGACAATATTTTATCTTGGATTGGAAGTCAAATTATTTAGGGCCTCATATCAATGATTATGGTCCGAGTCAATTACAAGAAGCCATGAACCATAACCACTATCATTTGCAATACCACTTGTATACAATTGCCGCATTTAAATATTTAAAATCAAGGGTGATTGATTTTGATTATGATCGCGATTTTGGGGGCATATTTTATGTGTTTGTAAGAGGCGTAAGGGAAGGTCAATCAAGTGGCATTTATTATGCCAAGCCAAGTGTTGAGAAGCTAAGGGTGTTAGCAAAAGCAATTGGTACCTCAATTTGAAATGAGACTTATTGTTTAATTTTAGCATAGGGTATTTACGATTAAGCATTTATTTGCTTGCTTAGGAGTTGTTATTTTAAGCTTATATGTATATATTTGTGAGTATGCCCAAGGCAACCATTCACATTTTAGGATTGTCTAAGCACTAAATACACTGCTAATGAGGTATTTCAAGCACATACCATTAAAAGCATTTTTTGCTTTGTTTATCTCTTTAGGGCTGTCCATGACATCGGCTAAAGCACAATTGCCAAAACCCTATTTCAATCAAGCTTTAAAAATGTATTTTTATTCAGTGGATGGTCAATTGGATAGTTCAACTAAATTTTATGATTATGCAGAACCCATAAAGGAAGGCATTGCACTGGTTAGGTATCAACGCAAATGGCAATTTTTAGACAGTCATTTAAATGTCTTTTGTGACATATACTTTTCAGAGGCTACGGGGTTTGACAATGGATATGCGACCGTCTATTTAGACAATGGTCAATGTCAAGTGGTCAATAAGCAAAGACAGTTTCTATTCAAAAATCCAGTGGATCAAGTTGCCACCATGCAAAGTGCTCATCTAGCATTCTCATTAGGGGGTAAATGGGGCCTAATCAATGATACTGGACTTGAGGTTGTTGCGCCAACTTATGAGTGCATCAGCGATGTGTATCAAGGTGCAT
>JBEIKN010000139.1:0-5464 GCA_040379725.1 Flavobacteriales bacterium | reverse complement strand
TCCATAAAACACATAGCTGTGAGAAGGTGATTGAAGATGACTGGTATCTCCGTCGCTAAATTGCCAATCATAAGACATCGCCGTACTGTCAATGCTTGACAAATTATTGAATACAAATTGATTGCCTTTTAAACACTGGCTGGCATCATTGACATTAAACTTTGCAACAGGTTCAGGATGCACCAAAACTTTTGATTCAAAACTATCGACACAATCGTATTGACTGCTGACCCATAATCGGATATTAAAATCACCATGTTTGGCAAATGTATGACTGATATTGGTGTCTGTACTTGTAAAGCCATCGCTCAATCGCCATACAAAACGCATAAAACCATGTGGCACAGTTGCTCTATTGAGCAGATCAAATTGATTGATTTTTAAACATTGGCCGCTTTGGTTCACTGTAAAATAGGCCTTAGGACTTGGTTGAACAAAGATGAGGCGTTCAAGGGTGTCCGTACATAATTTATCAGACACAGACACCAATTGTATAATGGGTGAATCCGCTTGATTAAACGTTCTGCTGATTTGAATACCTGAATCTCTGAAAGTTTGAGCCAACCACCATTTGTGTTTTAAAGATCCATAAGCTATACTTGAATTGGCATTGAAAACGAACAAGTTGTTTTGAGCACATTGAACCGTATCATTGATGCTAAATTTGGCTTTGGGCATAGGGTGTACTGTAAGGATTTGATACATGGTATCCAAACATCCCTTATCACTTTGAACAATATAACGCACTGTTTTTGTGCCATGTGACCCAAAAATAATGCTTCTGTCTTTTAGACCTGTTGCATTAAGTCCGGAGGTATCCCAAAAATACTTAACAATGCTGCCTTGCTGAATACTTGAATTGCCGCTTAAAACAAATGCATTAAATCTCAAACATTGATCGCTGTCATTAACCAACAACTTGGCTTTGGGTTGATGATATACCACATTGGTTTTGGTGATGCTGTCTCTACAGCCATAATTTGAAATGGCTTTCAGTTGAATGGCATATACACCAGGCAGAGCATACACATGATTGGCATTAAAGGTGTTGCTGGCATTCCCATCTCCAAACAACCAAACATAACTCATGCTGCCTTGTTTGATCTTGCTCAAATTGCTCATCTGGAATTTTTGCACTGGCAAACATTGGTCAGTATCATTGATGCTAAAATTAGGCTTAGGCACTGAGTAAGTCTCTACAAATAACTGAGCAGTATCTGCACAATTTTGATCACTGATTGACACCAATCGATTTTTAAATACAGAGTCTTTAACAAAATAATGCCCTATGACTTTTGCTGTATCACTTGTAGCATCTGTCCAAGTCCAAAGGCGTTTAAGACTACCGTAAGCTATTTTACTTTTATCGGTAAACACAAAATTCTGAGTATTGAAACATTGGGTACTATCATTGATGGCAAATAAGGCTTTAGGCATTGGATGCACAATCACATTGTGCCTAATGGTGTCTCTACAATTTCTTTTTGAAGCAACGATCAAACGAACTGTGTAGGTTGCTTGAGTGCCGTATCGCATTTGAGTATCTTTTTGAGTGGCTGTATAGCCGTTACCCAGGGTCCATTGGTATTTCAATGCCCCATCTTTAGACCAACTTTTATTGCTATACTTAAAGAGATTTGACCTCAAACATTGTTTTGCCGAATCAATTGTAAATGCTGCTATTGGCATGGGCCATACGTAGGCCTTTTTGATGATTGAATCCAAGCAACCTGCATTGGAAATCAACTTTAATTGCACCTCATATGTAGAATCTTTAGGCCATTGAACCCTAAAGGTATCCTTACCCATCAATTGCTTAACCATAGACTTCCAATACGTGGTATAGGAACCCTGAGGAATAGAAGACATATTAATGGCAGTCATTAAGTTTGACCTGAAACAAGCAGTAGAATCGAGCCATTTAAAATTAGCCACTGGCATACTAAATACCTGAAGCTGTTTGTATGAACTGTCTCTACAACCAAAATTAGATTGTACCAATAAACTACAAGTGTAAAGTCCAAAGTTGGCATAGCTGTGATTGGGATTGATCTGATTACTGTTGCTAGCATCCCCAAACAACCAAGTGTAACTCATACTACCATGGTGTATGCTAGAAAGGTTTGTAAACTTAAACTGATTGGCTTTTAAACATTGTTTTAGGGTATCAATTTTAAAGGCGCTTACTGGCATAGGGTGAACCACCAAAATTTGATTAGTTGTATCTTTACACAGCTTGTTGCTGTAGGCGATTAATGTCAATTTAAACGTATCAAAGTTCAAATACTTATGGGTTGTAATAGCTGAAGTAGAAGTATCCGCATCACCAAAATACCAGATGGTACTTAAGGTATAAGGTGCGGCGATTTTTGAAGAATCTTTATAGTTAAAAAGATTGTTTCTGAAACATTGTTCTTTAATGTGTTGTCCGATGATGGCTTGAGGTTTAGGATGAATGACCACATTCGCATAACTGGTATCCCAACAGTTGACCGTATTTTGGACCCTTAATACTATGTTATGGGTACCTACTGAATTGTATTTGTATTGAAATTGTTTTTGCGTTTTACTGACACCCGGATCCAAAGTCCAAAGTCTGGACTGAATGGAAGTATCAATGGTTGAGATGTCATTAAAGGCAATAGAATCTGCTGTATTGATGCATTTCTCATTGGCACTCAATTGCATGATGGATTTAGGCGAAGGCCTAACATTTACCCATTGAACAAGGGTATCATAACAATAATTATTGGATCGTGTAATCAATTTGATGCTGTAAGTATTCACCGATGGAAAACTGTGTACCACATTCGCTTTTGTAGAAACATAACCATCCGATAAACGCCATTCATATGCCGTGATGCTACCCGAATACATGGTAGAAGTATTACTCAAAACAAAACGATTTTGATTCAAACATTGGCTGATAGCATTGATATTAAAAGCCGCTGTTGGATTGGCATAAATCTGAATGGGCTTACTGACAGAATCTGAACATCCTTGCACAGTAGTGGTTTTTAATTTAACTACATATTTACCCGTATCAGCATAGGTTTTTGTAAAGCTGTTTATATTCACTGTGCTGCCATCCCCCATGGTCCAAACAGTTGTTTGAACAGCCTGTTTTGAACTGCCTGTATTTGAAAAATTCATCGATGTTTGATGGCAAACATTGATGGCTGTGAAATTTGGTTTTGGCTTAGCCCATACCCTCACCTGCTTGGTGATATCATCAACACAACCTGAACGGTTTCTGACAGTTAATCTGACCAAATAATACACAGAATCCTTTGGATAAATGTAGTTAGGGTTTTTGGTTGAACTCCCTGCCCCATTGCCGAAATTCCAGGTGTAATTGGTAATGATGTCATTGAATGATTTTGAGATGTCCCTAAAATTGGTAGCCTTACCTTGGCACACCTCATTAAAGGTGAAATCAGCTTCAGGGAACGGATACACAAATATGTCTCTTACCACAGAATCCACACAACCATAAGGACTGTATGCTCTGAGCACAATGGTATATTTACCTGAATCCGCATACTGATGAACAGGATTTGTTGCATTACTAGAACTACCATCCCCAAAACTCCAAACATACTGAACAATATTGCCAGTACTTAGAGAGGATGTATTGGTAAAGGTCGTGGTATAATTAGCACAGTTCGTCGAATGCGTAAAGTTTGGCCTAGGCAACTCATATACCTCTATCTTAGGAGAATATTTAATGAGTGGATTGACCACAAAAGTATCCGCACAGGTAACTGTAATACCATTGTTTAAAAATGTATTTCGGGCAATCAATTGAGGCCTAAAAACACCATAATTAGCATAGGTAAAATTGATGTTAGCACTTGAATTGGTAATGGTGGTATTGTTACCTGGATTTTTATACAACCAAGTATAGCTATTGGCATTTAAACTGTTGTTTTTAAAAGTGACTGTTAAAGGCATACAGCCAACAGTATCAGACAACATTACAAACCCGGCCTCTGGACCATTGATAAAAAATGAGTCTTTTTTTGAATCTGAACACCCTAAGGTGTTAGTAACAACCAATTCAACATCGTGCCAACCACGTTTAAAAAATTTAAATGGATTTTTTAGCAAACTGGAACTACTTGCTTGATCGAAATACCAAGTATGGGTTTTAACGCTGTCATCTGTATGACCAAATTGATTCAAGCTATCATAAACACTGGCAGAAGATTTAAATTGCATAACTTGAGCACAAACCAATTGTCTACCGGGCAAGGTCATTTTAGAAAAGACATCATATACTCTAATGGGCACTGTGTAATTAAACGTATCTACACAACCAACACTGTCGGTATACTCCATTTGAATGTTGTAATTCCCAATTTTATTGAACTTAAAATAGGCTTGATAGTTATTGATTGAAAAACCGTTACCATCACCTAAATTCCATCTGGTTTGTTCTTTATTATTCAAGACCCTTAATGAATCTTTCCAAAAGGCAGGACCATTCCAATAACGGGTGGTATTTATGGCTTTCACACTATCATTCAAGCAGATTTTTTGACGATTAAACTGCAAAGAAGGTTGAGCCCCAATTCTGACAATCATAGAGTCTACAGCCACACAACCATTGGCATGACGCATGGTAACAACTACTGTATAACGCCCTCTTTTTGTATAGGTATGAGTGCGTTTGCCCAATGATAAGTTAGACACGCTGGTACCATCACCAAAATTCCAATTGATGTATACAATAGAATCTAATGTAGAATCCACCAACATAAAATCAAACGTAGAATTTTTACAATACTGAACAGTCGGATCATAGGTACTGGTGAATCTTGGATCAGTCAATCCAAAACGAATTTTATGGTGATAGAAGGCCGTATCTCTGCAAACCCTACCATTGGTATCTGTTCCATTTTGAATGATCAGACCGAGTGTAATATTACCATTTGAATCACAAGGCACATAGGTATAGTTGTGTGACGATGTATTCATTTGCCACCAAGCATTAAAATTGCCTGATTCTTCAGCACACAAAGAATCCCACATGACCCAATATTGCTCTCTACCACAAGCCGGTTTTGTTGCCCCTAAATTGATCCAAACAGTTTTACCACCTTCAGGGCCTAAACAAAATCCCCCATAGGTATTCATGGTAATGCCTGTATGCGCATCTGGTTTGGTGAGTGGCAATCCAAACACCTTTGTATCAAAGCATCCCAATGCAGAATCCACCAAAGTTAATTTAACGGAATAACAGTTGTCTTGCCCCTTCTTGTACATGTGCTTAAACTTGAGAGAGTCGACACTTAAATTACAATTACTGTCTACATTCTGATTCAATTTTGAATTGATGGTACAATTGCCGGCAAATGGATCCAATGCATCCCAAAACACTGAAATCTTTTGGTTTAAATACAAGAGCGATGTATTGGTAAAAAACACTGTGTCCTTCACTTGACATTGATAGCGATTAAGG
>JBEIKN010000138.1:0-5474 GCA_040379725.1 Flavobacteriales bacterium | reverse complement strand
ATAGACCCTTCCGCCTTATGTATTATAGACACAGATGCTGATACCATCATGCGTGTCATGCCAACAGCACCATTGCCTAAGATGATTGCCTGTTCTCCAGACAGTAAAACCATTATGGTGTCTCATTGGGGCGATAACACCGTTGCTTTAATTGATATCAGTTCAAACAATCCTTTACAGTTTAAATATCTTGCACAAATACCCGTCGATAAACGCATAGAAAATTCACTGGATACAACCGTTGTGATTGATAGGGATAATAACTGTGGCAATTGTTTAAGGGGGACTGTTTTTACACCTGACAACCGTTACGCTTTTGTTGGTAAAATGGGCAGTAACTCTTGTGCAGTCATTGATGTGCTTAAAAAGAAAAACATTGGCAATCTGAGGGGTATGCGGTCAAACATGCGCCATTTATTGATTCAAGATTCGTTCTTGTATCTAAGCATCAATAAGTCAGGCTATATTCAAAAAGCCAATTGGCGCAATTTGATACAGCACCATTTAAAACATGGATCCAAAAAACACTATAAACAGTGGCAAGAAGTCTATGTTGGAGAAGGGGCAAGGACCATTTCCATCAGCCCAAATGGTCGTTATCTGTTTGCTGCAGTGAATCAAAAAAGCCAAATTGTAGCCGTTGATGCCCATGCTATGCAAATTGTTTCGACCTGTTTGGCAGACAGTTATCCGGTTGGCATGGACATCAGTGCCGATGGAAAATATTTGATGGTCACCGCCCAAGGGAAATCTAATGGAGGGGGCAACAGTGTCATGGTATATCAAGTAACTTATTTTTAATATGAAATCATTTCAGTCTTTCAGTTTGCTCATTGTGTTGATGGTATTAGCTTTACATAATGTATACGCCAAAAACACTGATAGTTTAATCCGTAAACACTTTAAGTATACTGAAGGTATGCACAAACCAAGTAGTCGTCTAAATCACCAAGTGGTACATCATACGGCTTACGATTTAATGTACGATGAAAAGCATGAACAAGCCAATTGGGTAGCCTATCCTTTAACAGCTGCTCATACAGTCAAAGTGGTAGAACGCAGTAACAAATTCATAGAAGACCCCTTGGTGAATACTGGATCTGCTACCAATGCCGATTACGCTGGATCTGGATATGATAGAGGACATTTGGCCCCTGCGGCAGACATGGGCTGGAGCCAGTTAACCATGGAAGAAAGTTTTTATTTTAGTAATATGAGTCCACAACTGGCCAACTTGAATAGAGGCCTTTGGAAACAACTAGAAGAGCAAGTCAGACTTTGGGCCAAAGCAGATTCAACTTTGTTGATTGTTACTGGCCCTATACTTAAAGACAGTTTGCCCGTTATTGGTCCGAATAAGGTATCTGTTCCAGAAGCCTATTACAAAGTCATTTTAGATGTTGAATTTCCTACCATAAAGGCCATTGCATTTGTGATGCCTAATGCCGCTATATCTGGTTCAGTGCAGGATTACAGAACCACCGTTGACAGTGTTGAATTGTTGACCGGATTGGATTTTTTTGCACAAATAGACAATCAGATCGAACCCTTAATTGAATCTGGGTATTGCCGTTCTTGTTGGCAATTTAAAACCAAAGAAGGCAAAGGCCAATCTAAAACAGCACCAGTAATTACGCCGGTTAAACCAGCGCCAGTTAAAGTTATCAGTGTGGTGAGTAAGCAGTGTAAAGGAAAAAATCAATCTGGACTGCGTTGCAAGCGCAAAACAAAAAGTCCCAATGGCTATTGTTTTCAGCATGGAGGTAATTGAATCTATTCTGAAATTTCATTTTGATAATGTCATTTTTTCTTATATATTTCAGCTATTGTGATTGGTAACTTTGATTTGCATTATCAGTTTGCTCAGCTGTTTCAAAATGAGTATGTAAGACCATATGCTTATGCGCTTTCAAAAGCCATGCAAGAAGGTCATATTTGTTTGCCACTAGAAGATGTTCCCTATTATTTATCTGACAGTCCATTTGCGCAAAACCAATTAGAAGACAATTGGACTTTGATGTCGGAGGTCTTATCTCAAGATGTAGAAAATCAAACCCCACTGTTGTTAAGTGACAATGCCTTGTATTTTAACCGCTATTTTCAATATGAAAGTAGATGTATCAATGCCCTGTCAAAATGTATTGAACAAGAAGCTCATCTTTTGCAAGATAGACTGCTTGCGCTCACTGCTTTAAAACCACAGTTGTTAGAATGGTTTCCTACAGCGTCTAAAGAACAGCAGGTCCCTGCTAATATTGATTGGCAATTGATGGCCTGTCTGCAAAGTTATGTGAATCAGTTTTCAATCATTTCTGGCGGTCCTGGTACAGGTAAAACCACCACCATTTCTAAGCTGATTGCTTTGTTGAGTCAGCAAGAGAAGCCTATTAAATTAGCCATTGCAGCTCCAACCGGAAAAGCGGCTATGCGCATGAAGTCATCATTAGAATCAGCTGCTCAATATTTCGATAAGTCTGTTCAAACCCTCATGAATGAGTTGCAACCATATACCATTCATCGATTGTTGCAATACCAATTCAATTCAGTTGAGTTCAAGTACAATAAAAACAATACACTCCCCTTAGACGTGCTCATAGTAGATGAAGCCTCTATGATTGATTTTGCTTTGATGACTAAACTGCTTGAAGCCATTCCAATCCACTGCAGAGTTGTGTTTTTGGGTGATGCCAACCAATTGGCTTCAGTTGAGGCCGGTAGTTTATTTGGTGATTTGTGTAAATGCTTAGAACAAGCAACAACAATATCAGAGCCATTGTGGGCATGGTATCAAACACAATTAGCTGACACCTTTGGTCCACTGCCAAATGATATTTTGCCTCAAACACCACATCTTTTAAATGGTCATATTGTTCAACTGATTAAGAGCCATAGGTTCAAGTCTGATAGTGGGATCGCACAGATGGCAAAATGGGTGATTGATCAAGATACAAGTCAATTAAAAGCATTTACATCAACAGCAGATCATCAAGTGTATATGGAAAACGATCTACAAGCAGTGATTGATGCTTGCGTAAAGGCATTAGGAAAATATATTCATGAAGGGGATATCTTACAAGCCATCAGGCAGTTTCAGTCTGTTCGATTATTGGCTGTAACGAGAGAAGGTCCTAAGGGGTTAAAAGCCATCAATAAAAGCATTGAGCAAAAACTAGCTCAATTGTATGGATTAGACATTCAGAGTGAATTTTACATGAATCGCCCAGTCATGTTAAGTAAAAATTATCCTGAATTGGGATTGTTTAATGGCGATATAGGCATTGTTCGAACAGATGATAAAGGGGTTAAAAAGCTATGGTTTGAAACTGCTGAACAAACGGTTAAAGGCTATATGCCGGGTTATTTTTCTGCTTGTGAAACAGTATTTGCCATGACAGTCCATAAAAGTCAAGGTTCGGAATTTGATCATGTATGGGTAGTCTTGCCAGATGCTGGTGCAGATCAGTTAATGACATGCGAATTATTGTATACAGCTATAACCAGAGGCAAGCAAAGTGTTTGTATTCAAGCGGATCAGTCGCAATTGCTTAATGCCATTCAAAGAAGAGTTAAACGCAGTTCAGGGATAATAAAACGATTGACATGGGCATAGCATTAAACGTATCAAATCACTTAGAGCCATTGGCCATTCAATTGAGTCGTGATTTTTCTGAATCTGAAAAAACCGTCTTTAGCAAATGTTATGTTGTGACCCAGACCGATGGGATGAATGCTTGGTTGAAATACAAATTGGCTGAAGAAATTGGAATTGCAGCCAATATTGAGTTTTTAAAACCAAATGATTTAATTGGGTTATTGTACAATTGGGTAAAAGGCTATCAAAAGCCAGTTATGACCATTGAAATGTTACAATGGGCGATATTCAGTGTTCTAGATTCGGATGCTTGCAAAATACAGTTTCCGGACTTAACAAATTACTACATCAAACAGCCCGTAAAACAAATGGCATTGGCAACTAAATTGGCAGACTTGTTTGACCAATATCAAATGTATAGGCAAGATTTGCTTAGGGCATGGGAGCAGTCAATTGTGGCCAATGAAGACGAGGCTTTTCAAGCGTATTTATGGTTGCAAATTCATCTGAAACACGCCGATAGTTTGGTGGATAAATCAACGGCTATTCAAACCATTATTCAAGCCTTGAAACAAGATGAGCATAAGGCGAATATTCAATCCAAATTGAACGATATTTACTTTTTTGGTTTAGCGGTTATAACACCACAACACATTCATTTGTTTCATGAGTTGTCCGCTATAACCAATCTTAAGTTATATTTATTGAATCCAGCGCCAGCTTATTATTGGTGGGAAGATAAATCTGAAAAGGAAATTGTCCGAATGACTCAGAAGTTTAAGCGCGATACCAGCAAAATGAATTTTGGGATTATTGGGAACGATATTCTCAATAATTGGGGCAAGGTCATTAAAGATACCTTTTATACCTTATTTCAAGATGAGACTTACATCAATGTTTATAATGATGATTTGGCTGTTGAACCATCACTAAGTCATTCTTTACTTGGAAAAATTCAACATGATGTTTATTTAAACGCTGTAAATGAACAAAGGCAAATAATCAGAAAGGCTGATATTGAAGATGAATCCATCCTTATTAATGCTTGTTATACACCATACAGAGAAGTCGAAGCTTTGTATAATTATTTGGTCAAGTTGGTTGATGAAGGGAAATTGCAATCATCGAGAGATGTTGTGGTGATGGTATCTGATATTGAAGCTTATGCCCCATACATTAAGGCTGTTTTTAACCATGCACCTTATAAGTTCCCGTTTACAATTGCCGATGAAAAAATGCAAAATGAACACAGTTTATTGGCGAGTATATCATCCATTATGGCATTCGAATGGGATGATTTTAAAGCCGAAACCGTCATGCAATTGATTGAACAACCTTATGTTCAAAACCGCTTTCAGTTTTCAGATTTAGATCAAATTAGAAACATGATTCAAACTGCCAATATTCGTTTTGGTGTTGATCCTCATGTCGAAGATGGAACTTATGTTCATAGTTGGGCCTATGGTTTAGACCGTTTGTTTTATGGCTTAATGCTATCCGGGGAGCCAGAAATCACAGTGAAAGGCCTTCCATTAATTCCGCTGGATGTCTTTGAGGGACAACAGCAGGAGGCCGTGGTAAAACTCTATGCGTTTTACAAGCAACTTAAAAAGTATTTGTACTTGAGGCAAGCGCCAAGACATTTAGATGCATGGTGTGATTGGTTATTGGATTTGGTTGAAGATGTGCTTTTTCAGGCCAGTGAACAAGATGATGAAGCCTATCAGCATTTGTTAAAAATCGTTGATAGAATGCGTAAGGTGAAACAATATGAAACGATTGAAGTATCTTTTGATGTCTTTAGATTTCATTTTTTAAAATTTTTGGAATATGAAACCAAACAAAAATCTTTTGCATCGGTAGGAATAACCTTTTGTTCATT
>JBEIKN010000137.1:0-5479 GCA_040379725.1 Flavobacteriales bacterium | reverse complement strand
CTGAGGGTGCTGTGAATGTTGTCATTCCAGAAAACAGAGGTAATCCCAGAAGTGGCGGTTGCTTCTTCTTTAGTGTATTTGTGTCCTTCCCAAATGGCAATGGTGGGGTTGGTTTGTTTTAGAAACAAACAGGCTTTGTAGGCTTGTTCAGGACTGTCTGGATACAATACCAAATAACTGTCCTCTTGATCAATGCCGGTTAACCAGAAAAAGTCTGAGTGTTGCTTAAAATCCATAGTGGCATCACCATTGCGCGTGTATTCATAATTGCTGCGGAATATGGCTATGGTATTTGGCTGCATTTGAGCCATAAATTTCTGCCTGTTTTGAATAAACAATTGATTGTCTATGCTTTGGTATTTCATATTGTATTTGCGAAGGTAAATATTTTTAACAAAAAACCATTTGAATGAAATGACATATATTTGTTATTGAACAAACCATTTATCATTCCTTTTATGAGACCTCTATTAAAACTTGGGCTGACTTTAATTGTGTATTGCATGATGAACTTTAGCGTTTTTGGGCAAGTAATCGAAAACAGATTGGGCGCTTCAGACATAGGTGCATGGGCACTGGAACAACACCATTCAGTTGGCAACAAATTGCTGAAACACCTTGAGAAAAAAGCGTTTAAAGTGGTGTATAAAAATGACAAAATGGTGTCCGCCGTAGAGGCCTTGGCTGTCTTTCAAATCACTAATATTGTATTCATTTCAACCAGCCCTACTGATCCAACTCAAGGGCATGACACTACTTATTCAGAAACAACAGATGAGTACATGGCTGCTTTATATGTCAGAAACAATAGAATTGGCTTGCAATGGCATACGGATGGCCCAATTGTGTCTGTTGACTTTAACGAAGCCAAACAAGTTTTAAACACTTCTGAATTAATGTATCTGAATGCATTCAAATCAAACGGTGTTTGTGCGTTAAAACAGATGCCTAAAACCAGCGCTCATGTGCTCATGGCGTTAAACATTGACCTTTATAAAACGAGCATTTTACCCAATACTAAGGTGTATAAAACCAATGTGCTTGATGAACAATTGAGCCTTGAGGAGAAACTTAAGCGGGGTGAGGATACCTATGTGGCATTCATCTCTACTGACCCTGACGATCCTACTATTGGGGTTGATACGACGGTCATTACACCTTGTTTGGCCGGATTAGAAGACAGTACCCAAACCCAATTTTTGTATTATATATTACATGTGAACATCCCTCAAATCACTTTACAATGCGTGAGCGCTTCATTCAATACGGCTATTCAAGACAAGTATTTAAACCGTTTGTTTGGCTACACGCCGATTAAAGAGCTACAATCGCTGAATCCTCAACTCAAATCATTGCTCGAACAGCTGGTGTTTTTTCATGTTCAAGAACATGCCGCTTACAACACCCCGGTTTTTGAGGCGTATAAACGGCAATTTGAAACAGCTGAGAAAAAATAAGCTGTAGGCGAAAGGCGCTTAATACAGCGCACGATTACATCATTCATGTAAGCAGCGAAAACCTACAAAGGTAGTTTTGAGGTCATTCGGTAAAACATATTTAAGTTACTAAAATTCAACTTATTAGCAATAGTGTGGATAAATAATCTACGATAAACCCCTATAACAAAAGATGTAGTTACATACATAATGCTATACTTTTGCCTGAATAGTTATTGATTATGAGAGCACTAAACATCAAAATTTACATTTTACTATCTTTTGCTTTATGCGTAAACGCACTATTGGCTACCGAAGTTTACAAGTTCAAAACCGCTGGCCAAGGTCCTAACATGTTTAAACAGTATTCCATGTGCAGGAACAACGCTAACAATGGCTTTGTTTATGCCGGTACTACTAAAAATACAAACTATGAGGATTACATTCACATATCTGAATGCAATGATCTGTTAAACACAACTTGGAGCTTCAAATACACACCACCACTTGGTTACACCTTAAACTGCACAAAAATCATAAAAAACCAAGATAACACGGGCTATTGTATAAGTGGTTATTTAGGCAATGGGACCAATGACACCAATTTACATTATCCTTTTATAATGGAAGTTGACAATATTGGCAATATTATGCAACAAAAAATCGGCAATTTTCAAGAGGCTGTTTTCTTGGACGTAGAACCCACCAGCGACGGTGGTTGTATTGCTGTTGGTTTTGAGAGTAAAGGCATTGCAGAAATTGAAAGACAAAGCGGCAGACGAGGATTGATTGTTAAATTCAATGACACCCTTGGGGTTATTTGGTCAAGAGAATTTACATCGAGTTACGCGCAATACAATCAATCTAATTCATTTTATGAATCAGCTGAAAATGTAACAGTTGTTAATACCCCAGCAACAGGCAACCTGGATTATTATTTTATAAGTGGCAGTGTCTCTAGCTATGAAGTCTCATGCAATAATTTACCCACATCAACCAATCTATTCATGGCCTACCTCGACAACAATGGTAGCACTCAGTTTATGCAAACAACACTGTTAAATGCAGTAGCTTTTGACGCCTCACTTGACTCAATCAATTACAGTATGTATGTGGTAGGCAAGCGAGACATATGCAATGTAACTCAAGATGCATGCATCTGCAACGTAGATTTGAGCACAGGGACTTACAGCCAAATACTATTTGAAGGGTCTTTTTTAGGCTTTCCTTTCGCCCATTTTTTAGTCCCCTATAAAATAGAACACCAAAATGATTCCTTATTCATCTTTGGCTATGTTAGAGCATACGCACAAGCAAGCTCTGTAACCACAACTGACATAATGATACCATTTACACTCAAGCTATTAAAATCAGACTACAATGCTCACACTTTAGAAATCAATCACAGCAACAGATTGAAAACCATGAACTACCCTAGTGAAGATCCTGGCTTTTTAAACAATTGGGACGCCAATTCAACTTTGAAATTATCCTATCACTTTCCTTCAATTAATGGGCCTGAACCCGCTGTTTTATACAAGCATCAAAACACAAGAAAGTGGGCAATGATTGGTTATTTTTCAGTCAATAACCCTCCTAGCCCATATGTCCTTCATTTATTCCGATCTGAATCGGCTAGGTGCACCCCTTTTTATCATACCATCGATTGGGCCGCAAAATCAGACCCGAGCGATGATCTAATAATGAATCCTTACAACTTTACTGTCATAAAACCGCAAATCATACAATCCCCTTTAAATTTAGATCAAAGCGATTGTTTTTAATCAAAGTATTAATTAAATTTGTCATGATGAGAATAGCCAAAATGCTACTTGTTGTGTTTTTCGCCATTCTGTGGACGAACAAAGCTTTTGCTGAACAAGGAGGATCTTATTTTTACAATGGTTGTGCATACGACACTCATCTTGAATGGATCAGCAAAAAAAAAGTAAAAATATATTTCATGTGTTACACGATTCGTTCTGTAGCGCCAGGGATGAGAGATTCAATCTCATACAAAATGATTGCCAATGACAGCCAATTGGTCAAATTGGATTACTTAAGACTCGACACCACAGGGGTAATTCCTCACTTACAATGCTTACCCAATAGAAAAAAAACTGTGGGCTATCGTATACTAACCATCCACTATGCATATATTGACTTTTCTGATATAGCCCTAGAGTTAAAATTAAACCAATTAAATGCTTGTCGAATTAGATTTTGTGTAGATTTATATGATTACATTGGTTCATCAAATTTAGATTATAAAAACCAGTTAGATTACACTGCCTGTATAGAAATCAACCGTTGCTATGACTGGAAGGCTGGAGACAAATCACCCCAATACCAATCCAATTACATTAAAGCGTGTTATGAGAGCGTGTTTAATTTAAAAAACAACGATATTCATCAACTCGACTTCAGTATTCAGAGACCACTTACAGACAGCGTTGACATACAATTGTCATCATTAACCTATCGGAAAAACTATATCGACAAACAACCTTTCATTAAACCCCATTCTTTATCGTATTACGTAAACAGCTATTGTCCGTCATTACCTGGAGGGCCTTGTAATGCTAGCCCTAGGTCTAACCCTCCCAGGGGATTTTACTTAAATCCCAAAACAGGTATAGCGATCTTTAGCAGCAGAAATGGTTTTTTATATACTGAACCCAGTTTTGTTATAAATTATAGAATTTTCAAAAAAGACAGCAATCAAAACTGGCAATTAGCCGCCGTAATGGAGCGCTTCAACAACCTTTGGAAAGATTCTACTTATTGGAAGGACTTTAAATCCAATATGCCGCCTTATGTTATAGGTTTTCCATACTACAGAAAACTCTGTGAAGAGGCTTCAGATTCTGCCTTGTTTACTGTTATTGACACAGCTACTCAGCGTCAATCTAGCGCAGATGTTTTTGCCGTTGATTACAAGTCTGAATTAAAGAATGCTCAAATCAATATAAGCAACAACAATAGCAGTAATGCTGCTGTAAAAATCAATTGGACAGCTCCGCTAGGTAGCGCCTCCAATAGCCCTTATTTGCTTAACTTTTACATTCACGAGACCAAATGTGAATATAACAGAAACTATGTTTTCAAATCCGTTGAATATACTGTTACACCCAAACCCAGATTGGCCTGCAAATTAGACACTTCAAGTTGTGGCAAAATCAGATTTGCAATTAAAGAAATCATAAATACAGGACCTACCCAATTCCAATGGATGGTATACACCCGAACCGATACTTTGATTCAATCCAACAAAGCATCGGATTCTATTGCCGTACAAAAGGCTGATTGGTATTATGTTAAACTATTGGCCAGCAATGGGTATGCTTGTTCTGCCAGCTTTTTAGACTCCATTTTTGTGCATGCACCTGCGCCTGTACTGTCCGTTAACTGGCCTAACAAAACGCTCTGCTACAATCAGACCTGCACATTGATCACCGCAACAAAGAATGCCTATGCCCCTTCTCAAATCCGTTGGCGAATCAATCAATCGCCCAGCAGCAACAATGACTCTTTACTCATTACGGGTAAAGACTCACAATGGGTAAAAGTAGTCTTAAGCGACAGCAGACAATGTCAAAGCGCGGATTCCAATTGGGTCATTGCTTATAAACCTTACCCCATTAAACCTTTGGCTGATACTGCCTTGTGTTTTAAAGGCCAATTGTTTTTAACTGCTCTGCCAGCAAACTACAACGACAGCATCACTTGGATGCACAATCAACAGCACACCACAACTAGCATTATTAACAAGCCTGCTCAATACCAAGTTCAATACACAGATTCCAATGCCTGCTCGGAGACAGATACCTTTAATGTTGCCCAATTACCTGCCCTACTTGAGCCCCTTAAAGACAGTAGTCTTTGCCCCGGTGCTATACTCTGTATCAACCCAAGCAAACAAGTCGGCATGACTTACCAGCCTACTGTATGGCAATGGCAACAACAATCCATCCCTTCTGATTCAATTAAGCTTTTGATCAACGCCAATCAATTACTCACCAGATCTGTGTCTGCTACTATTG
>JBEIKN010000136.1:0-5493 GCA_040379725.1 Flavobacteriales bacterium | reverse complement strand
AGAAGAGGGGGAATTGCAACCACAGTCTGAATTGGCAAAGGCCATACACGATTTTGTTGTATACAATGTGCATTTAATGCAATCGTTTAAAGCTTAATGAGTTAAAGCATTTAGGTTAGAGGCCAGTGTGTCATTTTTTGAAACATCATTTTTTTATCAATGTACTGAAACGGTATTTCCCAGCTTTACTGTGTTCGCTTTTAGTCTGTTGTGGTCCAAAAAATGCAGATACAAGATCAGAAGCGCTATATTCTACTATACCCAGTGCAATTGATACAAATGCTGCAATTACGAATCATAAAAGTCAAATAAACGATTTTGTGCCATCTGGATATAAGCTGTTTGATACCATCAAAGGGGATTTGAATAACGACGGTTTTGAGGATTGTGTGTTGATCATTAAAGGAACGGATAGTTCTAAAGTCATCATTGATGCGTTTCGTGGAGTCGTGGATCGAAACCGAAGAGGGATGATTATTTTGATCAATAAAAACAATCATTATGATTTGTTTATGAAGCATTTAAATTGTTTTGCATCAGACTGTGAAGATGGAGGTGTTTATTATGCCCCTGAACTGAGTGTCGAAATAAAAAAATGTAAGTTGTATATCTATTATAGACATGGCAGATACGGCTTTTGGGGCTATGTGTTTAGACATCAAAATTTAGATTTTGAACTTATCGGGTATAGCAGCAGCGAAAACCAAGGTCCAATAGTTGTAAGCGAGACAAGTATTAATTTTTCTACCAAAGAAAAAATTGTCAAGGTAAACACAAATCTAGAGATTTCAGAAAGTGGCGAGGAGGTGTTTGAAACCATTAAATCAAAAATTTCAACGACTAAACTGTTTAAATTGTCTGAGATTAAAGACTTCGATCAATTAGATTTAAGTCATTTCTAAAGGCTAAAACGCACTAAGTAGATGTTTTAAACATTTGCCAATTTGTATTTTTTGTGCTAATCTTGCATCTGTTTTGGGGTGCATGAGTAATCAATGCTGAGATCATACCCATAAGACTCGGATAAGCGTAATTGCTGCGACGAGAAAAACGAACATCTGCCCATTGTGGCTTGTTGCATCCAAAACACATTTTGAATATGAAACAAGTCATTTTAACCGCTATTTTTAGTTGTTGCTTAGTGTTAAATGCTCAAGACACAACTCAGATTAAACTGGACAGCACTACTGTTGTTAACAAACAAAACTTCGTTTTGAAAGGGTTTCAAGCGCAAGAGAAATCAGGTTTTACCTTTACCAATTTATCTGCTGCCAATATTAAGCAAAGCAATTTTGGTCAAGATTTTACCTATTTATTAGGCAATACAGCCGCTGCTGTTACGACTTCAGATGCCGGTGCTGGTGTAGGTTATACTGGTATTAGAATCAGGGGCAGTGATGCCACACGCATCAATGTTTTGGTTAATGGGATACCCATTAATGATGCAGAAAGTCATGGCGTTTATTGGGTGAACATGCCTGATCTAGCGTCTTCAACTCATCAAGTTCAAATCCAAAGAGGGGTTGGTACTTCAACCATTGGGAATGGTGCTTTTGGCGCAAACATCAATGTGCTAAATACCGTTTTGGATGCTAAGCCTAATGCTCAAATACACCAATCTGTAGGGTCTTTTGCCACCAGTAAAACCACCTTAATGCTTGGTACAGGTCAAATCAAGCGATTTAATTTTGGGGCAAGACTTTCTAATATTGTCAGCGACGGTTATATTGATAGAGCCAGTAGTCAATTGCAGTCCTATCAATTGAATGCCAATTACAAATCCAAATCTTTAGATGTTCAAGCGGTCGCCTTTGGAGGCAAAGAAACCACCTATCAATCATGGTATGGCACCCCAGAGAGTCGATACAAAAACGATACTGCAGCCATGTCGGCTTTTGCCTTGCGCAATGGTCTGTCAGAAGCTGATAAGCAAAATTTATTGAACAGCGGAAGGACTTATAATTACTACACTTATCCCAATCAAACGGATAACTACAAACAAAACCACTATCAATTACATTTACTTAAAACCATAAATCCCTTTTGGCAATTGAGGTCTTCGTTTTTTACAACCACTGGTAAAGGGTATTTTGAAGAGTATAAAACTCAAGCGGTATTTGCAAATTATGGGGTACAAGATTATATATTAGGCACTGATACATTGCGCAAAACGGATTTAATTCGGCAACGTTGGCTTGATAATGTATACGGTGGGAATTTTACGCAATTAACGTATACTGGCAAGCAACTTAATGCCATTGTTGGTAGTAGCTATACGCAATACCATGGCAAGCATTTTGGTCAAGTCATTTGGGCAGAAATCGCTCAACCATTTGGTCAAAAAGATTATCAGTATTATAAGGCCAACAGTCAAAAAAATGATTGGAACTCCTTCATGAAACTGAATTACAAATGGCAACAATTCAAATTTGATTTAGACTTGCAATACCGAAACATCCATTACTGGTCAAAAGGCACTGATAATGGATTGTCTCAAGTGCGTTTTGATACAAGTTACCGTTTTTTCAATCCTAAATTTGGCGCATCGTATACCATCAATCTCAAACAATATATTTACAGTAGTTATAGTATAGCCAATAGAGAACCTATCCGCAGTGATTTTGTTGATCATAAAGGTCTAAATTTACCTCGGCCAGAACACTTGCGAGATTTTGAATTAGGATACGTTTTTAAGCATAAAAAACAACTCATACAATTCAATGTTTATCACATGAAGTATGTAAATCAACTCGTAGTGACAGGTGCCTTGAATGACGTTGGCAATGCACTGAGAAACAATGTGGCAAAGAGTTACAGAAGAGGTCTTGAATGGGTGTTTCAGCAACCAATTTACACCAATTGGTCAATTGATGCCAATTTGAATTTAAGTCAAAATAAGATCCAACAATTTGAAGATGTATACTTCGACTATGACCAATACAGCATAGTTAAAGACGTTTATAAACAATCTGATATTGCTATGTCGCCAAACATGGTGGCTTATTTAGGATTGAGTCATAAGTTCAAACACGATTTTGAATGTACCTTTCAATTTAAATATGTGGGTAAACAATTCTTAGACAATACATCTAATAAAGAACGTGCTTTAGAAGCCTATCAAATCATGAATCTATTGCTGCAAAAAACATGGCAGATGAGTAACAGTTCAATAGTCCTGAAAGGAATGATTAACAATCTATGTAATGCGCTATATGCTAACAATGGCTATACCTATAAATACATTTATGGCGGGCAAACCATTGTGGAAAATTTTTATTATCCTCAAAGTCCTAGGTTTTTTAATCTTGGTGTAGAGTTTAAATTCCAATAAGGCCTGTATCTTTGCCTTTCATTTTGAAGGCCGAAGACAAACACTATTGGAAACAACTGATTCGATTGGCTTTCCCAATTACCATGGGGCAGTTAGGGATTGTTTTGATGGGGGTTGTTGATGTGGTAATGCTTGGTCGATTTAATACCAATGCTATGAGTGCCGCGGGTGTTGGCAGTGCGGTATTTTTTCTAACGGCTTTATTGGGGATGGGAACTTTACAAGCGGTAAGTACTTTGATTTCTATCAGCGTTGGAGAGGGTAAACCAGCTCAATCCTTATTGATTTTTAAGCAATCTTTTTTGGTTGCCTTGATCTTGTTAATTGGTATTTTGGGGCTCAATTACTTTTTATATCTTCACTTTTATTGGTTCAAACAAGTGCCTGAAATTGAGCGATTGGCTCAAACCTATTTTAAGGTAGCGACCTATTCATTGCCAGCCGTGTTGTTGTTTAATAATGGCAAATATTTTTTAGATGGATTAGGCAAGACCGCCATCGCTATGTGGGTAACCATACTTGGTTTATTGCTCAATATTGGCCTCAATTATATATTGATTTACGGTCATTTTGGGTTTCAAGCAATGGGTTTGCTAGGGGCTGTCTGGGCTACAGTGATAGCCCGTTATGTTATGGCTGTTGTGATGCTGATTTGGGCATGGTGGCATCCGATGGTGCAAGCATTAAAGGCTGCAACTGTTGAGCATGAATCCTATCGTAAAACACTGTTTAAAATAGGCTTGCCCATAGGGTTTACCTATTTCTTTGAAATAGCGGCATTTTCTTCTGCCCTGATCATTGCTGGTCAACTCTCTGCTTTACATGCAGGAGCACATCAAATTGCCATCAATCTGGCATCTATCACCTATATGTTCGTGGTTGGGATTTCAACCGCAACAACCATTTTAGTGGGGAATCATTATGGGGCAAAAGATGCCATAGGGATTAAACGCATCACAAAGGTTTCATTGCAATTAACCATATTAATTGAAGGCCTATTTGCCTTGTTTATTTTTTTGTTGAAAGATATTATACCGTCATGGTATACCAACGATCATGCTTTGTTATCAATGACCCCAAGTTTGTTAATAATGGCTGCACTATTCCAGATCAGTGATGGCGTTCAAGCGGTTGGTGCAGGGGTGTTAAGAGGCATGAAAGATACTTTTGTGAGTGGAATAATAGCCTTTGTCGCGTATTGGTTACTGATGATTCCAGGGGCTTATTTTTGGTCTAAGTCACACGGCATAATTGGTATTTGGACGGCTATGGTATCGGCATTGACCTTAGCTGCAATCCTAATGGTAGTAAGATTATTGATTCAACTCAAATCCATTCATTTAAAGTGGCGCTAATTGTTTACTTTTGGACATGCATTTAAGGTTTTTAAAAACAGTTACTATCTTGTTGTTGTTGTTCTTGAGTGTCTCCTTGAAGGCCAATGATTTCAAGCAGCAGGCCTTCAGTTTGTACATTCAACCCAGTTTTAACAATACTTTCACTCAATTTAAATCCAATGTGTTTTCAGTTGCTTATAAAGATTCAATTCTGTTGCATACCAAAGGTCGAACAGGCTTGAATACAGCGGTTAATTGGTCCTTTCAGATGAGACCAAAACTTAGGCTGCAAACAGGATTGGTTTTTCAAAACATGGGTTTTAGTGTCATTAAAGATCATTTACGTTTTTTAGATACCATTCACCCCAAAATTGGCATTATGAGTGATTTGTCTCAAACGGGGCCAAGCTATGTGGATTTTAAGTACCGATACTTCCAGTTTGCTTTGCCAGTTCAATTTGTGCAATCCATATACAATAAAAAGAATACGCAATTGTCTTGGGTTTATGGAGGAGCTGTCGCTATCATGTACCAACATTCAATAAAGGCTGTTTTGCACGGTTTTTCGGGCAGAGGCAATCAAAAAGTATATGTCTTTTCAAATGAAGCAGAATTCGCTACTCGAGTCAATGTTCAGGTTGAAACAGGTTTAAGGGTTTCAAGTGATTTGGATAATAATGGATTACAAATCTATGCTCAACCGCATCTGTGTATACCACTCTTTAATGCCAATACCAGTTCAGTTCGGCACCATTTGTATCAATTAGGTTTACAAATAGGACTTATATATCCTATCAATAAAGACAAACAATCATGAAAGTAGTT
>JBEIKN010000135.1:0-5525 GCA_040379725.1 Flavobacteriales bacterium | reverse complement strand
GTGAATGATTTAGAGGAGTTTTACAACCACGGTTTTGTGCTCTACAGAAAACACAAAAATGCAGAAACCAATGTGTATTGGTTAAATGATAACATGCCACAGGGATTGGATTCACTTCAAGAAGTGTTTAACGAAGATAATTGGCCTGGAGCGCTGTATTATCAGCTCTTTTCAAGTAAGTTTAAGCGCAAACGCTATTATACTGTATTGGGTTTAAAGGGGCGAAATAGTTTTTCAAATGCTAAAATCATTGATATCATTAGTGTTGATAAATATGGTGAATTGCATTTTGGGGCCCCACTGATTTTTGAATCTGCAGTCGATAAAACCCCTCAAAACAGAGTGTTTTTTGAGTATGCTGATCAAGGTACAATGCTGTTAAGGTTTGAACCCAGTAAAAAGTGGATCACTTTTTCTAATTTGGTGCCCTCTAATCCTTCAGCGAAAGGCAAACGCGATTACTATGTACCGGATGGTCGCATTGATTATTACGCGCTTAAGAAAAAGGCTAAGTGGGTGAAATATGAAAACCTTGAACAATTTGATTTACCCGGAAATCCTTAATTTTGTTGTATGAAGTCAATAACGTCTCTTCTGATGATTGCCTTGTGGGGTTTGTTTTTTTCAGGAACGACGGAGTCTTCAATTAAAATTGCTAAAGTCAAATATAAAGGTGGCGGCGATTGGTACGCCAACAAAACGGCTTTGGGTAATTTGGTTCAATTCAGTAACACCCACATTAAAACCAATATACATTCAGTAGAATCAACCGTTGATGTTGGTTCTCCAGAACTTTTTAATTATCCTTGGGTCTATTTAACGGGTCATGGCAATGTGGTCTTTTCGGATGCTGAAGCAAAAAATTTAAGGTTGTATCTGATGGCGGGAGGTTTTCTTCACATTGATGATAATTACGGGTTAAAACCTTTTATTGTGCCTCAAATGAAAAAGGTATTCCCTGAATTGGATTTCATAGAATTGCCATTTACACATTCCGTATACCATCAAACTTACAACTTTAGTAAAGGTCTCCCTAAAATTCATGAACACGACGGAAAACCAGCTCAAGGTTTTGGGTTAATCTACAAAGGTAAATTGGTTTGTTTTTTTTCATATGAAGCAGATTTAGGCAATGGTTGGGAAGATCAATCTGTTTATAATGACCCTGAAGAAAAACGCCAAGAAGCATTGAAAATGGGTGCGAATTTATTGGAATTGGCGTTTAAGAAATAGTATGGAAAAGCGCAGGTTGGTGGTCATTTACAATCCTTTTTCTGGCAAAAATAAGGCCCATAATTTACCAGCCTTGATTCAGAATTACATAGACTATAATGCCTTTGATGTTAGTATTTGGCCTACAGAAAAACCAGAAGACTTACACTACTTGACAGAGAAAGCGATCAAAGAACAATTTAATATAGTTGTTGCCGCAGGGGGAGATGGTACAGTCAATCAGATTGCCTCTAGATTGGTCAATACTTCAATTGTACTTGGAATCATTCCTTTGGGTTCAGGCAATGGTTTTGCAAGGCATTTTAAGTTGCCCATGCAAACGGTAAAAGCCATTCAGAATTTGTCGCTTCAAAAAGAAAAATTAATTGATACAGTTTGGTTTGATCGTCATTGTATGATTAATATTGGAGGTATTGGTTTTGATGCCCAAATCAGCGCAGCCTTTTCTGGAAAAAAGAAACGGGGCTTACAGGGTTATGTTAAAACCATACTTAAACACTTGAATTATCAAGCCCAAAATTACCAATTGTATAAAGACAGAAATAAAGTGTGGGAGGGCAAGGCCTTTATGATTGGCGTTGCTAATGCATCGCAATGGGGCAACAACGTGTATTTGTATCCCGGCGCAGAACCGGATGATGGCTTGTTCAATGTGGTTGTGGTTAAAGCGTTTTCAGGCTTAGACTTTTTTAATATTGTAGGCAATTTGCTTCAGAAACGATTGCACATGAATGAGCATACTCAGATGTTTAGCGGAACAGATTTTAAAATCATCAGAGAACAGTCTGGTCCTGTTCATGTTGATGGAGAGCCCATTTGGCTTGATAAAACAATAGATATTCATATAGAGCCCTTAAGTCTTAGAATTCTTCAGAATGAGTAAAAAAAAACAACACAATCTTGATGGCATCATGTACAGCACCGATGCTGATTTTGAATTTGAATCTTTTGCTGATGACATTGAAACGCTTCCGCCCCAGCAACAAAAATTGAGGATTCGACTTGAAACCAAACAAAGAGGAGGAAAAAAAGCAACCTTAATCAGTGGCTTTATTGGTAAGCTAGAAGATCATGAAGCATTGGCCAAGCAACTCAAAGCATTTTGTGGAACTGGTGGTTCAATCACAGAGGGCGAAATATTGATTCAAGGGGATATGACTCAGAAAGTCAAAACCAAGCTTCAAAGTATGGGCTACAAAACCAATAATATTTAATGCATATTAAATCCATCACCAATACCTTTTTAAGTAAATCAGCAGTAGCTGTTATGGGATTATTGCTGGTGGTCTTAGTTTCCAAAACGTTTGGAAGTTCTGGACGAGGACAAATCAGTTTAATGTTGTCTTCAGTGGCTTTTTTGCAAATGCTCATGGAATTTGGAAGCAATTCTTCCATGATTAATTTGTCCTATACGCATGATCCAAAACAGCTCTTCAAATCAGCGATTCTTTTTATTTTAGTGGTCGCTGCCATTGGTATGCCAATTGCTTTTGTGTTGAATTTGCCATTTAAATGGGCCATAGCACCATTAGCTGTTTTATTTGCAAGCGTAAATATGTTGCAGATGTTGCTAATGGGACAACAACAACTCAAGCAAAGAAATATTAGTTTATTAATCGCTCCTTTTTTGTTGTTATTGGGATTGTTTATAGCTGTTCAGATATTAGGTGCAGAACTCATTTTATACCCGCTTTGTTTAGCCTTGTCTTTGCTCATATCTATGTTCTTTGCCTTTACTTGGTTCAAAAAAACACAAGCATCAAGCCAATCAAATGGATTTGTTTTTCAGCATATTATCTTAAAACAAGGCGCTTGGGTACAAGGTGCACAGCTGATTCAATTTCTGAATTATAGGGTCAACTTTTTTTTAATTGCATGGCTCATCAATGATGCCGCATTGGGTGTATACAACAATGTGATTGTTTTGTGCGAGGCTGTTTGGATACTCGGGCACAGCATAGGACAAATCTTACATATGAAAATAAGAAATGAATCGGATCATAAGCAACAGCTTCAATTGACACTTAAATACATTGCATTGAATTTCATAGGGTCTTTGATGATGATGGGTGTTCTTTGTTTAATGCCTTCAATGGTTTGGGTTAAATTATTTTCGTCTGAATTTTCGCAAATTGCTGAATTATTGCCATTCTGTATTCTAGGGGTTTTAGCATTCAGTGTGTCAAATATCATTAACCATTATTTGCATGCAATGGACCATTTTAAAATCATTTTCGGCATCAATGTTTTGGGTTTGTTTTCAGGCTTGCTTTCGGCTTATTTCTTGTTGCCTCCATTCGGCTTAATAGGCGCTTGTTGGTCATGGGGAATTGGTTTGTCTATTGCCATGCTGGCCTATATGTCATATTTTATCAAGGCGTTTAAAAAAGCCTGATTTTCCCTTACATTTGCGTATGTTTTTACGTTACCTATTGGTATGCTTGATGGCATTTGCTCAAATTGGATTTGCTCAAACCGGTGGTGTTAAAGGTTATGTGAGGGATCAAAAAACCGGAGCTGATCTTGATAATGTGCTCATGCAAATTTCAGGTACAGAGTTTTCTGCCTACACAAACTCAGATGGCTATTATATCATCAATAGTGTTCCTGTTGGTAAATACAAATTGATTAGTTCAGCATTTGGCTATAAAGTGGATTCAGTCGATATTGATGTCTTTGCTTTAAAGGTTGATCTTGTTAATGTTTATTTAAGGCAAGAAATCGTTACCCTTACTGGCGGTAAAATTACCGATGTCAGAAAACGAAAGCGCGAGGACATAGACATTGGAGCCAGTAAAATTAAACCTTCCCAATTATTAAAAATTCCGACTGTTGGCGGAACACCTGATTTGGTTCAATATTTACAGGTGTTACCTGGTGTGGTATTTAGTGGCGACCAAGGCGGACAATTGTACGTAAGAGGTGGAAGCCCTGTTATGAATAAAGTGTTACTCGACGGTATGACCATATACAATCCATTTCACTCAATTGGTTTGTTTTCCATTTTTGATGTTGACTTGATGAAGTCTGCTGAAGTGTACAGCGCTGGATTTGGTGCACAATATGGTGGCAGAATTTCGGCTATTGTTGATGTAAAAACCCGCGATGGTAACAAAAACAGATTGGCAGGTAATTTTGCTGTTAGCCCATTTTTAGGCAAGCTCTCATTAGAAGGGCCACTCAAGAAATTTGTACCCGGTAGAGGCAGTAGTAATTTTGTGGTATCCATTAAGAATTCTTATTTAGATAAATCGTCCAAAACTTTTTACCAATATGCTGACCCTTCAAAATTGCCTTATAGTTTCAACGATGTTTATGGAAAGCTGACCTTTAATTCTGCGAATGGTAGCAATATGAAATTATTTGGCTTTAATTTCAGAGACCGTGTCAATTTTCCTGGATCCACATCATATGCTTGGAATCAAACAGGTATGGGGACACATTTTACCCTGATACCAGAAGGCAATCAATCTAAGGTGAACGGATTCATTACCTATTCAGACTATGCCATCAAACAAACTGAAGTTGACAACAAGCCAAGGTCAAGTGCCATTAGTGGACTTAATATGGGTTTGAACATTTTGTCTTTGAACCACAAAGATGAAATCAAATACGGTTTTGAAATCAATGCCTTTAGTACAGACTTTACGATCTACAATAGCAACAATAGGAAAATCGCCCAACAAGAATTTACCACTGAGTTGTGTGGATTTGGGCTGTATAAATGGGTGCGTTTGAAATATGCATTAGAAGGTGGCTTGCGAATGCAATATTATGCCTCATTGGGAAATGCTTCTTTAGAACCTAGAATCAATGGTAAATACAATGTCAATAGCCGTTTGAGTTTGAAAGGATCATTTGGTAAATACTCTCAAAATTTATTGTCAGCTTTTAGCGATAGAGATGTGGTGAATTTATTCTACGGCTTTTTGTCAGGGCCTGATGACTTACAAAAAAACTTTAATGGAAAGCCAGTGAATAGTCGTTTGCAAAAAGCTTGGCATTATGTGTTTGGCTTTGATTACGATATTAACCGCTTTTCAGAATTTGGAATGGAAGGATTCTACAAGAATTTCAATCAGATTACCAATATTAACCGTGAGAAATTGTTTGATGATGACGGCGATTATTCTGTGCAGCCTGAAAGGCTTAAAAAGGACTTTATCATTGAAAGCGGCAAAGCCTATGGTGGCGATATCAAATACAAATTTGACAACAATAAGCGTTTGTATATCTGGGCGGTTTATTCGTTAACCTACGTAACCCGCTTTGATGGCATTAACACCTACAGC
>JBEIKN010000134.1:0-5580 GCA_040379725.1 Flavobacteriales bacterium | reverse complement strand
CAGGGCTTTTTTTATGCCCTTTGGTTTTCAAATACCAACATTAAATTTTACATTTGCAATCCTAAATTGAACGCACAATATGAATAAAATTAAAGTTGCCAACCCTGTAGTTGAATTAGATGGCGATGAAATGACCAGAATCATCTGGAAATTCATCAAAGACAAATTGATCTTACCATACTTAGATCTTGACATTAAATATTATGACTTAGGGATTGAGCATAGAGATGCTACCAATGACCAAGTGACTGTTGATGCTGCAGAAGCCATCAAACAATACTCAGTTGGTATTAAATGTGCTACTATTACACCTGATGAAGCCAGGGTAAAAGAATTTTCTTTGAAACAAATGTGGAAGTCTCCAAACGGTACGATCAGAAACATTTTAGATGGTACAGTATTCAGAGAGCCAATCGTTTGTAAAAACGTGCCTAGATTAGTGCCAAACTGGACTGCTCCAATTTGCATTGGTCGTCATGCATTTGGTGATCAATACAGAGCAACAGATTTTGTCACCAAAGGTAAAGGCAAATTGACCGTTAAATTTGAAGGTGAGGATGGTACTGTTCAAGAATTTGAGGTATTTAACTTTAAAGGCGATGGCGTAGCATTGACCATGTACAATACGGATGAGTCTATCAGAGGTTTTGCATACTCATGTTTTAACCAAGCCTTACAAAAAGGATGGCCTTTATATTTGTCAACTAAAAACACCATCTTGAAAAAATACGATGGCCGTTTCAAAGACATCTTTGAAGACATCTACCAAAGTGAGTTCAAATCTAAATTTGAAGCCAAAGGCATTGTATATGAACACCGTTTAATTGACGATATGGTTGCTTCAGCCTTAAAATGGAATGGTAACTTTGTGTGGGCTTGTAAAAACTACGATGGTGATGTACAATCAGATACAGTTGCTCAAGGTTTTGGATCATTGGGTTTAATGACCTCAGTGTTGGTAACCCCAGATGGTCAAACCATGGAAGCAGAAGCCGCTCACGGAACTGTTACACGTCATTACCGCGATCATCAAGCCGGTAAGCCTACGTCAACTAACCCTATTGCATCCATCTTTGCATGGACCAGAGGCCTTGAGTTCAGAGGTAAATTAGATAATAATCAAGCGTTGATCAACTTCTGTCAAACATTAGAACAAGTATGTGTTGATGTTGTTGAGAGTGGTAAGATGACTAAAGACTTAGCGGTATGTATACATGGCAACAAGGTTAACCACGGTGAACACTATTTGTATACTGAAGAGTTCTTAGATGAGTTGGATAAAGGTTTAAAAGCCAGATTGACCCAATCAGCTTAAGCTTAAAGTATTATGTAAAAAAAAAGGCGCTTTTAAGCGCCTTTTTTTATGTGGTAAATGTTAATCAATGATGGTCTGTTCTCTATCAGGCCCAACTGAAATAATGTGTATTGGCATATTGAGTTCTTGTTCCAGGAACTGAATATATGCTGCAAATTCAGATGGCAATTCAGCTTGTTTTCTGCAAATGCTTAAGTCGGCTGTCCAGCCTTTGAAACTTTGGTAAACTGGTTCAACATCTGCATGGCATAGATCGTAAGGGACTTCATTGGTGAGTTGACCATTCACTTTGTATGCAGTACAGACTTTAATTTCTTCGAATCCGCTTAATACATCGCTCTTCATCATGATTAGACGGTTAACACCACTGAGCATAATGGCATATTTGAGGGCAACAAGGTCAAGCCATCCACAACGACGAGGTCTTCCTGTTGTAGCCCCAAATTCGTTGCCTTTTTGTCTTAAACTTTCGCCAGTTTCGTCTAATAATTCAGTTGGAAATGGACCACTACCAACACGGGTACAGTATGCTTTAAAAATGCCAAATACATTGCCAATATGCTGAGGAGCAATGCCTAATCCATTGCAGACTCCGCCACTGATGGTATTGCTAGAAGTCACAAAAGGGTAGCTACCAAAATCAATGTCTAGCATACTGCCTTGTGCACCTTCAGCCAATATTTTAGATTGGCCCACTGCTTTGTTGAGTAAGTATTCTGTGTCAGCCGTTTTGTATGATTTGAGAAATTCACAAGCTTCGAAAAAATCTTTATCAAGCGCTTGAATGTCAAAGTCATTGTAGCCTAAAAACTCAATCCACTTAAGGTGTTCTTGTTGAATGCTGTAATATCTTTCCTTGAATTCAGGTGTGTAAATGTCACCAATTCTCAAACCATTGCGCCCAATTTTATCTCTATAGGTCGGGCCAATGCCTCTTAGGGTAGAGCCAATCTTAGCTTCTCCTTTAGCATGTTCACTAGCGGCATCTAATAGCCTATGGGTAGGTAAAATGATGTGGGCTTTTCTTGAAAACACCAAGTTGAGTTTAACGTTGGCTCCAGCAGCTTCTACTCTCAGAATTTCGTCTTTGATTCTAACAGGATCAACCACCACACCATTGCCAATGATATTGGTGGATTCTGAGTGGAATATGCCAGATGGGATGGTGTTTAATACATGGGTTTGACCATTGAATTTAAGGGAATGTCCAGCATTTGGGCCACCTTGAAATCGCGCTATAATATGGTATTGTGGCGTTAAGAAATCGGCAATTTTTCCTTTGCCCTCATCGCCCCATTGGAGTCCTAATACGACATCTATTTTATTCATCTTTTAAAATAACTTCTTTATGACAAGTGTTGCAAGTATTCTGTTTATCGGTTTTTGGATTGGCATATAAATGCAGTGAATGGTGCTTGACTTCAAAACCGAGTAAGTCACCCATGGTGTTTTTGATTTGTTGAATGCGAGGATCACAAAACTCTAGAACTTTGTTGCAATGCAGACAGATTAAGTGATCATGTTGACTGTAGCCGTAGCTTTGTTCATACATGGCCATGTTTTGGCCAAATTGATGGCGTTTGACTAAGCCGCTGTCAAGCAATAAATTTAAAGTGTTGTAGACGGTTGCTCTGCTGACTCTGTAGTTGCGGTTTTTCATGTGAATGAATAGGGTGTCTACATCAAAATGTTCTTTGTGGGTGTAGATTTCATCGAGTATGGCGTAGCGCTCTGGGGTTTTTCTTTGTTTGTTTTTCTCCAGATAGGCCGTAAAAATTTGTCTGACCTCTAATTTTACTTTCTTGATTTTGTCTGAAGAGGCTTGCATTCTAGGCAAATATACAGTCAAAAAATGGCACAATAGGGGTGAATTATCACAATCTTTTACACCATTAGGCATCTAAATGATCTACCCTGAAGACGTCCATAGTTGGGTGTTTTAGCTTGATTTTATTGATCAAATTGTCAAGGTGTTTGGTGTCTTCAACATACACAGTGATCATACCTTCGAAAGTGCCTTCGTGGCTTTCAATGGTGATGGCTTTCATATTTACGCCCATGTTTTTACTGATGATTTCAGATAAGCTACTCACAATGCCTACATCATCAATACCAACTATGCGAATACCGGCTAAAAAGCGTTTCTCGTTTTTAACCACTGTATCTTTCCACTGTGCTTTTATGATTCTATAGCCGTAGTTACTCATCAGCGAAACAGCATTAGGGCAGGTTGTTCTATGAATTTTAACCCCTTCGCCAATGGTAATGAATCCAAAAATGTCATCGCCAGGGATTGGGTTGCAACATTTAGCCAAAGCATAGGGCAGGTCGTATTCATCTCCTACAATAATTTCATTTTTCTTAGCTGTTTCTGTTGGTTTAGATTTACCAGGACTTGTTTTTGGCGTTTGTACTTTTTTAGTGAGAATTTCTAATAAATGAAGTTTCTCATTAGGAATCAATTCTTTGTGAATGGAATAGTATAAATCGAGGGCACTTCTTACTTTGAAAAATCTAACCAGTTTTTGAATGTTGTCATCATTAAAGTCCAATTTTTCTTTATGAAAGCGCTTTTTGAGTTGCTCTTTACCAAGTTCTGCAGCTTCGCGTTTAGACTCTCTTAAAAAATTACGAACCCTAGCAATGGCTTTGCCTGATACAACAAAATTCAGCCATTCTTCTCGCGGATGTTGTTTCTCCGAAGTTAAAATTTCAACCTGATCGCCATTGGATAAATGATGGCTCAGCGGAACAAGTTTGTTGTTCACTTTTGCCCCAATACATTTGCTGCCAATATGCGTGTGGATTTCAAATGCAAAATCCAATGCACTGGCACCTTTAGGCAGTTTTTTCAAATCGCCATTTGGCGTGAAAACGAAGATTTCTTCATGGATCAATTGAAGCTTAAAATCATCTATGAATTCAAGGGCATTGGTCGATGGATTGTCTAAAATATCTTTAATCCTAGATAACCAGCCATCAATAGCAGAATGGGCGTCATTGAGAATACCTTCTTTATCATTTTTATATTTCCAATGAGCCGCATAACCTTTTTCGGCCAATTCATCCATGCGTTCAGTTCTGATTTGAACTTCAACCCATTTACCGTCAGTCCCCATAACAGTGGTATGCAAACTTTCATAGCCATTGCTTTTAGGTGTAGTGATCCAATCTCTTGTTCTGGCCGGATTTGGCTTATAGATATCAGTTACAATAGAGTAGGCGGTCCAACAATCTGCTTTTTCTTTTTCCTGCGGAGCATCTAAAATGATTCTAATAGCGAATAAATCAAAGACTTGCTCAAAGGGAATGCCTTGTTGATTCATCTTTTTAAGGATGGAATAGATGCTTTTAGGACGTCCTTTAATGGTATAGTTTAATTGCGCTTCATCTAGCTTTTTCTTGATGGGGTCAATGAATTTTCTGATGTATCTGTCTCTTGCCGCTTTTTTGTCTTGTAGTTTGTCGCTAATTTCTTTGTAGGCTTCTCTTTGTGTGTATTTAATAGAGAGGTCTTCTAATTCAGTTTTAAGGTTATATAATCCAAGTCTGTGGGCTAGGGGGGCATACAAAAACAATGTTTCACTGGCAATTTTAAGTTGGTTTTTCCGACTCATGCTGTCGAGTGTGCGCATGTTGTGAAGTCTGTCGCATAGTTTGACTAAGATCACTCTGACATCATCGCTCAGGGTCAGGAGCATTTTCCTGAAATTCTCCGCCTGCATGGAATCTGTATGGTCAAATACTTCCTTGATTTTGGTTAGACCATCTACAATTTTGGCGGTTTTGTCGCCAAACTTTCTTTTGATATCGTCAACAGTATAATTACTGTCTTCAACAACATCATGAATTAATCCACAGACAATTGATGTGGTGCCTAATCCAATTTCTTGAGCCGCAATTTTAGCGACTGCCAATGGATGGTAGATATATGGCTCACCACTTTTTCTGCGCATGTCTTTGTGCGCATCCAATGCCAAATCAAAAGCAGCCCTGATGCTGGTCTTTTGTTCTTTGCTTAAATCATGACGAATAGATCTTAAAAGGGATTTATAGCGTTTTAAAATTTCTAAACGTTCAATTTCTTCTCTTTCTGCGATGTTGATTTCAGTTTCTGACATTTTTCAAAACAAAATTAACCAATAATCCCTTTAGCCAATTCACATGAAATGTCAATAGTCTGATTTATAAGAATAAAAAAAGGGCAATCATATGATTGCCCTTTAGATCTTAATTGTTTATACCGAATTAAGCGTTTGAAGACT
>JBEIKN010000133.1:0-5582 GCA_040379725.1 Flavobacteriales bacterium | reverse complement strand
CCAGGCTATTTCTACAATGTTGTGCAATTGATCGTTGTCGAATTGACTGAAGAAGCCAACATACAGTTTACTAATGGGCATGTTGTAGTTCGCCTGTAGCGAGGCATCGGCCGCATTCATAACAATTAGCGCTTTCATCAAGACAATTTCTATGATTAAGATATAGTTGGCATCTAAAACGGGCCAGCCTTTCATTTCTGTGCCCTTAAAGCGATTGACTTGACCGAAGTTTCTTCTGATTAAAAACACCACACAAGCCAGTATAACCAGCATGCTTAAGATTTCAAAAAAGCCAATGACAAGACCATAAAAACCACCTAGAAATCCTGCGAATGCTCTGTGGGTGCCAAATATGCCATCAACAATAATTTCTAATACTTCAATGTTGATCAGTATAAAGCCTGCGTATACAATGACATGAAAAAACGCAGCCAAGGGGCGGCGTCCCATTTTGCTTTGTCCCATAGCCACGGTAAGCATGGTGCGCCATCTTAATGCAGGTTGGTCGCTGCGGTCTTCGTCTTTTCCTAAGAGGATGTTGCGTTTAATACTGGCAACGCGTTTAGCACATAGTGCTATGCCTAAGCCTGTAATTAAAATAAATGCGATTTGACTGATCATATGAATGTGGCTTCAATATTAATCAAAAAAAGAAAAAATAGTTTGGATAAAGTTAAAAAAAGAATATTTTTGCACTCCCAATTACTAAGGTACCTTAGCTCAGTTGGTAGAGCAAAGGACTGAAAATCCTTGTGTCCCTGGTTCGATTCCTGGAGGTACCACTTACAAAAACTCAAAACCCGCCTCAAGCGGGTTTTTTAGTTTTTATTGCCCTGTAGTGTGAAAGAAGCGCAGCGGAGGACTCTACTAAAGGGACACCTTTAATTTCAAACTTTAAATATCATAAAAAGTTCTACATTCCGCGCATTGCTTCCACCCTGTAGCAGAGAAAGCTCGAAATGAAAATTTCGGGCTTTTTTTATTTAATTAGTCGAGCTTTCACGCTACAGGGTGAGCCCTGTAGCATGCGACGGAGGGCTCATATTTACCCTCTTATTCGCTTTTTTTAGGTTCGTTCAAAATCAATTTGTTTCAAGGGTGTTCTTCAACCATGAGGAAATTATTTTAACTTTTAAGAAATGTCTAGAATCACACATCACCAATAAGCACTCCTTAAGCCCAGGGCGCTGTTGCAAATGCTAATTAATTCAGTTTTCTTTGTGCTGAAATGATGACTCAAAGCATAGAGGTGTATTTGGAGCAGGGATGTGGTCGTTGTAAATTGGCAGCTACGCCCGCTTGCAAAGTGGTAAAATGGCAAAAGGAACTGAGTGCATTGAGGCAATTGGTTTTGAGTACAGGTCTTGAAGAAACCGTTAAGTGGGGTGTGCCTTGTTATGTGCTTAAAGGCAAAAATGTCGCTTTGATTCATGCCTTCAAAGATTATTGTGGCTTATTGTTTATCAAGGGCAGTTTAATGCACAATGACCACGGATTATTGATGCAACAAACCGATCAAGTTCAAGCTGGTCGTCAAATGCGGTTTACAAATCTTAAGCAAATTCAGGATAATGAAGCCCACATCATCAACAGTTTGTATGAGGCCATAGATATTGAAAAGTCAGGCAAGAAAATCGCCTTTAAACCTGTAGATGCCTATAAAGTGCCTCAAGAGTTTGTGGATTTTTGTGTTCAAAATGAGGCTTTTGATAAAGCTTTCAAAGCCCTTACACCCGGTCGTCAAAAAGGGTATCTGTTGTTTTTTAATGGGGCTAAACAAAGTAAAACACGTCTAGACCGCATCTTAAAATACCAAGTAGCCATTATGCTTGGTAAAGGCTTGAACGATTAAGCCATTTAGAAATCCAATTTGTAATAAAACAAGGGTAAAAAGCCCAATTGGTATTCTTGTTTGTAATGGGGCATTTCGCTGGTGTAGGAGTAATTGAGAATATTCTTGCGATTGGTCAGGTTAACAAAATCAAAGGCAAATTCATGGGTCACTTTTTTAGCATTGATTTTATAAGCCAAACGCAAATCAAAACGTTGGTAATTGCTGCCAAATTTTAAGGTATTCTTTTGAGCATCTTGTTCAATGTACTCGCGCGCTCTTATGCTTTTTAAACTGTCCATAGGTGAATAGCGTCTTGCGCCTGCAAATGTGAGTTTTCCGCCGATATTAAAAGTGGATTTGCTTCCCACTTTCCATTCTTTTGCAAACAAAGCATTGGCCGCATAATTGGTGTTAAAATCTGAGTTTCGGACAACGCCATCACTGCCCTTGTATTTAGCATCAAAAAGACTCACTGTAGCTAAATAGTAATACCCTTTAGTGAACGATTTCTCCATGGTTAATTCAATGCCATAGTTGTAGGCAGTTCCGGTATTTTGGAGTGTATCAGGGAAGAAACGCGTAAAGCCACTGCCTGTATTGGCTAGGCTAAACGAGCTGGGTTTAACGCTCACAGGAATATTGCTTAAAGATTGGTAATAAGTCTCAGCTTTGAAGCGTTTGTCGCGTCCTATCGTTCGCTCATAACCTGCAATGTAATGGATGCTTTGGCTTAAGCCCATACCCATGTTGTGAGGGCGCTTATTGCCAGGTAAAATGTAATAATAGGTATAAGCTGGTTGTGCTTGAGAATGAACGCCCAAGCCAAAATTCAAGGCTTGTTTTTTGCTCAATTTATATCTTAAACCAAGGCGTGGTTGTATCATTTGCGCACTGGTATTAGAGGTATTACTTGCTTTGTCTACTACAGTAAAGATTTGAGCTGAAAGTCCTGCTGATACAATCATTTTATTATTAGGTTGCCATTTGGTTTGAATGTATGGCATACTCATTAAAGCATTCCCTTTAGAGTTCCATCGCGTAAACCATTTCCAATAGTTCACGGTGTCCATAAAGTCAAAATTCCTAGCAGAATCCTGAAATAAATAATGATAGGCGGTTAATTGAATGCCATAGCGGTATGACAAATTCGAATTGACTTTGGTGTTAACAAAAATATGCGCTCCTGTTGTGTTGGTTCTAAAGGTATAGTCTAGGTTTTTAACCAAAGAATCCAATGCGAAATGGTATACAGCTTCGCCATTGTTGTATGTGGTGTCAGTAATATGCCTAAATACCAATTGATGGTCGGCATCTACCCGCTGATGACTCTTAGAAACAACTATATTTAAGTAGCGCTTACTATTTAGAGTCCATTTAAATGCAGAACCAACAACACCCATGCTTGAACCAAATAACTGGTCTCTATCATCATCACCATATAATTCGCCAGTACTTTCTTTCTGATCGCTGATCATGATATTGATTTTACTTTTACCACCAATGCCGAAAAACGACAGATTGCCTTTTTTGCCCAAAGGGAAATTGAATTTGAATGATGCATCTTGATATTGAGGGACAGCACTGGTGCCAATCTTAAAATTAATGGCCTCAAACATTGCGAGGGTTGAGTACCTGTATGTCATTAAAAAAGACGACTTTTTAGATTTACTAATGGGTCCTTCAGCCAATACATCCCATCCTAAAAATCCAAATTGCGTACTGAATTCATTTTTGCGGTTATTGCCATTTCGGAGTTTTAAATCAAACACACCAGCAGTAGAATTACCGTATTCAGCAGGGAAGGCTCCCGTAAAAAAATCACTGTTCGCTAAGATTTTATTGTTGATGATTGAAACTGGTCCACCGGTTGTTCCAGGAATCGCAAAATGGTTTGGATTAGGAATATCAATGCCTTCCATACGCCACAAAACACCTGAAGGGCTGTTGCCTCTTACAATAATATCGTTTCTAGAGTCATTGGCTCCCTGTACACCCGCATAATTACTCGCCATACGAGCAGGGTCGCCTCTGCTACCCGCATAACGATCGGTTTCCTCAACAGTAAATAAACGTGCACTTACCAAGGCGTTTTGATTATTGGTTTGACCTGTTCTGCTGGCTTTTACAGATGCTACGCGCATGTTGGCCACTTCTTCTTGCATCTCAATGTTCAAGATGACTTCTTTAGCAGAACTCACAATCACATTGGGCATATTGATGTCAGAATATTTTGAGTATTGAATTAAAAGTGTGTGCCGGCCTACTGGCACTTGATTGATTTGGTATTCACCTTGTGCATTGGTAATTGCCGTTAAGCTCGAATCATTAGCAAATGTTATGACACTCACTTTAGCACCCTGCAAGGCTTGGTTGGTTTCTTTTTCGGTGATTTTACCTCTAATGGTTTGGAACTGAGAAAATCCGATGGTTTGAATGCTCAAAACCATTAATAAAGTGATCAATTTATGCATAGTCTATTGCGAATAAACGGATATTTTTTTTAATAAAGAAAGTTTTAAAACAACACTGTCTTCGGATTAGTACTAGTATGTCAGTGTATTCACTTATTTTTGCTTCGAAAACATGATCAAATATGCGCTCAATATGGATGTGCCCAAACTCAAGCATAGCTTAGGTTGTAAGACACCAACTGCGTTTTTAGGGTCTTGTTTTACGGAACATCTGTACAAACAATTGACTCAGTATCAAATGCCTATCCGTTTGGGGCCTAATGGAACCATTTTTAATCCAATGAGTTTGGTTTTGCCACTGCAAATGGCTGTGCAGAAAACCAACTACACTGCTGATGACATTTGTATGAGTGATGGGATGTATTTTAGCAGATGCCATCATGGAAGTTATGCAGAGCCTAATCCGTTATCCTTATTAGAGCGTATTCAGTCAGAACACATTCAATTTGAACAAGCACTCAAGCAAACCCAACATATCATAGTTACTTTTGGTTCAGCCTATGTATACGAGCATATTGAGCAACAGTTTATCTATGCCAATTGTCATAAATTACCAGGGCAGCATTTTCGTAAATATTTGTTATCTGTAGACCAAATTGTGAAAACTTGGTCAGATATAATCATTGCATTTGAAACCCAATGGCCCCAAATTAAATGGTTGTTTACTGTGTCTCCTGTAAAACATTTGAAAGATGGTATTCATCAAAATAATTTGAGTAAATCTACTTTGTTATTGGCCATTGATCAATTGCAACAATTGCATCAACACATTGACTATTTTCCTTCCTATGAATTGCTGCAAGATGACTTAAGGGATTACCGTTTTTATTCAGAAGATGGCGCTCATCCCACACCTCAAGCAATACATTACATTGTTGAGCAATTTAAAGCAGTGGCATTTAATCTAGAAGCTCAAAACTATATGGCTTTAATGGATAAATATCTTTTAATGCAAAATCATAATAGGTTGCACCATCAATCGGATTCAGCTCTAAAATTGGATCAACAACTTGCTCAGATCAAACAACAGTTGCTCGATGAATTTGGCGTTCAATTATAGCAATTCAAACGAGTAGGTCTGTTTGACGATGTCAGCCTCTTTCAATTCAACTTTGTATTTGCCTTTTTTGTAGGCGGACTTACTAATGAAATTGGTTTTGATTTTTTGTGCAGCGCCGCTAAAGTTGATGCTTTGCTTTACAGTATATACATTGTCTGAACTTGTAAGGGTGCTGTTGTTGTTACTTAAGACAATCCCATCAGGGTCAATGATTCTG
>JBEIKN010000132.1:0-5594 GCA_040379725.1 Flavobacteriales bacterium | reverse complement strand
CTAATGTCATTTTCTGGCGTAAAATCATGAATCTAAACAAAGACAGTTGCTTGATCAATGTGCACTCTACAAGGACCATTTTTACCACCATGAATGCCTCCAACTGGTATGGTAGCACTCAAGAATTCAAACAAAGAACCATTGATAGTTTTAAGAAAATACACTGCATATTAGATTCGCCAAGAGTAGTAGGCACTATGGGTAAGAGCTTCTTTTACGACTTTAGTCAAGTAAAGGATAAGGTTCCACTGGCCATGACTGCTTTTGAAAACAATGGCGTAGATGGATGGTATGCTAAAGCCATATTATTGATTGAAAGCCCTAACCAATTACAAAAATCAAGTGCAGGCGCCTATGGTCCATTTCAATTGATGCCTGGAGTGGCCAAACAATACGGCCTGAAAGTCAATAAATCCATTGATGAAAGAGCTGATTTCAATCGCTCTGCTTATGCGGCTAGTCAGTTAATAAAAACCATCTGCATACCCTATGCAAAACAAATTTTAACCGATAAAAACATTGTGTTTTATGAAACCGACTTATGGTTTAAATTGTTTACAATGCACATTTACAACGCTGGTGCTGGCACAGTTAGAGAAGCCATGAATGCCATTGAAGAACATCAAGCTGGCATTGCATTGATACAACAACTATGGAACACCAGTGCTGGCCGATTTAAAACCTCCTCACAGAATTATTCTCAACTGATACTGGCTGCCTTCTTAGAATATGAAGAAAAAATAGAGCTAAGGACTGCTCAACCTTGAGGTCGCTTATTCATTAACCAGTAAATCGGCAATCCTAGAGACACCAACAACAATCCAATAATGGTATTGCCAGGTGAATCAATCATGGTATAGGAAACCAAAAACAAACTGAATACGGTAAATACGATTGGTAATAAAGGATACAAAGGCACTTTGAATGGTCGCTCAACATCTGGCATTCGATGTCTTAAAACAACAACCCCTAAAGCGCCGCTGCCATAAAAGATAAAAGCTACAAAGACCAGCATTTCTGTTAACATATCAAAGCTGCCACTTAAGATCAACACAATGCACCATATCATCTGATAAATGATGGCCTTATGAGGGGTTAAAAATTGTTTGTGGGTTTGAGCTGCAGAGGCATGAAACAATCCATCCTGCGCCATAGCATAATAAATCCTGGGCGCTGTCATTAAACTGTTGTTGGTGGAATTGAATGTACTGATTAAAATTAAAATGGCAATCATGGTTGCTCCGCCCTTGACTGCAGTATCAAGTGCAGAAACAGCAGCTATAGCATTTTCTTTTTGATGCAATGCTTCAAAAAATTCAATGGAGCAAAGTTTGAAAAAAGCGGTATTGACCAAAACATATAAAACGATCACAACGATGGTGCCTACTGTTAATGCTATTGGAATATTCTTTTTAGGCTGAGTGATTTCACCACCCAAAAAACCAACGTTGTTCCAACCCTCAAAAGCCCAAAATGCAGCCATCATGGCCGCAAAAAATGCTGAAGCCTTGACTGGTTCAAAAGCACTCGATTGTTGGCCAATGGCCGTTGGTTCATGTCCAAAGAAAAACGCAAATAAAATGATGGACAATATCCCAACCACTACAACTGCTCCAAAAATATTGCCTATGCGTTCGCCGTAATCAATGCCTCTGTAATTGACTGCAGACAATATCAAAACTAAGCCAATGGCTAAGGCCTTCACCCCAAAATTATGCAATGGTTGAAATTGGAAATCATAGATTGAGAACAAAGTCCATTGATCATACACCACAGATAAAACTGGTAAATGTAAAAATTGATTTAAAGATTCCGCAAACACATAAGCCACAGATGCTGCCGTAGCGGTTTGAATGACAGAAAAAGATGACCAACCATACAAAAAGGCAAATAAGCGGCCGTAAATGGTCTGAAAATAGACATATTGGCCACCAGGTTTAGCAACTATACCTGCAATTTCTGCATTGCTCAAAGAACCCATTAGTGTAACCAATCCTGCACAAATCCAGGCTAAAATGACCCAATAGCTACTGTGCAAATCGGCACTCATTGCGGTCACCTTTTTAAAAACGCCACTTCCAATCATTGCACTGATCACAACCATGATGGCAGAATATAAACCGAGTTTTTGTTTTAAGCTTGCAGACATTGAATGGATGATCGAACCTAAATAAAATTTATGATATTCATGCTAAAATAATCAAAAACTTCATAGGTTTGCAATTGAATTGAAGTATTCGATTGAAGATATCGCTAGAATCATTGGTGCTCAAATGGTTGGACAAGCCAGAACTAAACGTATTTTAAAGATACTAACTGATTCTAGAGCCCTTACCAGCACTGAAGATTCGCTTTTCTTTGCCCTTAAAACTTCAGTGAATGATGGGCATAAATACATTCCAGAATTGATTGAAAAAGGGGTAAGCTGTTTTGTAGTACATTCAGATTATCAGCAAATAGAACAAGCCGGATTGGTTTACTTAAAAGTTGATAACACCCTAAAAGCCTTACAGCAATTAGCACAATACCACAGACATCAATTTGATTTGCCTGTGTTTGGCATTACTGGCAGCAATGGTAAAACTGTTGTCAAAGAATGGTTATTACAATTGTTTGGACATCACAAAAAAGTTTGTGCCAACCCTAAGAGTTATAACAGTCAAATTGGTGTGCCATTAAGTGTTTGGCAACTCAATGAATCTCACGAATTAGCCTTATTCGAAGCAGGTATTTCTACAGTTGGTGAAATGCAAAACTTACAGTCAATCATTGATCCAACATATGGCATATTAACCCATTTAGGACCAGCGCATAATGAGGGTTTTGATAGTCCTGAACAAAAAATTCAAGAAAAATTGAGCTTGTTTAAGAATGCTCAATTGGTATTTGGCCAACAATTGGCTCAAACTAAAGCATTATTGGGCGAGAAACTGATTGGTTTTGGATTCAATGAGCCGAAAGCTGATCTAAACATCTTGGATTGTGTTCAGACCGAACAACATACTACCATTTATGCGCAATACAAGGGTAAAGACCTTCACTTTAACTTGCCTTTTAAAGATACAGCATCCATTGAAAATGCTTGTTTGTGTTGTTTGATCATGCATCATTTTGATGCATTTGATGCCAGCGCTTTTGAACAACTGAGAGCAGTTAGCATGCGCATGGAGCTCAAAAAAGGCATACACCAATGCGTTTTAGTGAACGATGGTTACAACAATGATTTGAATGCCTTGAGCAATGCCTTGTCGTTTTTAAAACAACAGGCTATGCATGCGCATAAAACCGCGATTTTATCTGATATAGAAGGGTCAGGTATACCACCTGAAATATTGTACACACAAGTCAAGCAGATGTTGTTTGATAAAGGCATTAAACGGCTCATTGGCATTGGACCTCAATACAGCAAATATGGCCCTAAACTGTTCAAACAACCTTTTGATGCAGTTTTCTATTCCAATACAGAAAACTTTCTGAATCACTTTTATGAAATGTCTTTTAAAGACGAGAGTATATTGATCAAGGGTGCCAGAAAGTTTGAGTTTGAACAAATTGTCAAAAAACTTGAAAAGGACAATCACAATACTGTGCTTGAAATCAATTTAAATGCTGCCGTTAATAATTTAAATGCGTTTAAACAGCATTTGCCAAAAGACATGAAAATCATGGCCATGGTAAAGGCTTTTGCATATGGTAGTGGCTCTTATGAGATGGCAAAATTGATTGAAAAACGCGTTGATTATTTGGCGGTAGCCTATGCGGACGAAGGCGTTGCCCTCAGACAAACTGGTGTGCAGGCACCCATTATGGTGATGAATGCTGGTATTGAGCAACTAGAGGTTTTGATTCAATACCAATTAGAGCCGGTTGTTTTTGATCTTGAGCAACTCAAAGTCTTTAAATCAGCTGTTCAAGAACCCCTAAACATCCACATTGAATTGGATACAGGTATGCACAGACTTGGTTTTGTAGCCGAACAAGTTCCAGCATTAATTGAATTTCTAAAACAAAACCCACTGTTTGTAGTGGCCTCTATTTTCTCCCATTTATCTGCGAGTGACGAAGCTCAACACGATGCCTTTACCCAATTACAATTTGATCAATTCAAGCAATGGTCAAATTCAATTGAAGATGCCCTACAGATTCATACCATTAAGCACATCAGTAATACTGCTGCTGCCTTAAGATTTCAGCAAGCTGGTTTGAACATGGTAAGGCTGGGTATAGGCTTATATGGCATTAATCCTAGTCAAGACAATGCTCAACTTTTAGAACCTGTTTTTACCCTTAAAACACATATTTCTCAGATCAAAACCATACAGGCCAATGAGAGCGTGGGCTATGCGCGCAAGGCTATGTCAGACAAAACGCGCAAAATTGCTGTTTTAGCCTTAGGGTATGCAGATGGTTTAAACAGAGGATTGAGTAATGGTATTGGTGGGTTTTACATTAAAGGTCAAAGGGCAGAAATTATAGGCAACATCTGTATGGATATGTGTATGGTAGACGTCAGTAGCATCGATTGTCAAGTTGGTGATGAGGCCATATTGTTTGGAAAAGACTTCCCTATTCAAGACATCGCCAAACAATTGTACACCATCCCATACGAAATTTTGACTTCCATTTCTCAAAGAGTCATAAGGGTTTATGTCAGTGAGTAGTTCAATAGCAAAACCTTTTTGGCAGTCTAAATCATTGAAGATTGGCATCATCATCGTTAGCATCGTTTTGCTCTACTTCCCCTTATTTCTAAGATTGGACTCAAGGCCATTGAGAGAATGGGACGAAGCGCGCAACGCAGTAAATGCCTATGAAATGTCTAAGAGTGGACAGTTTTTGATCAAAACCTATGAGGGTCAACCTGACCTCTGGGAAACCAAACCACCCTTGTTAGAATGGTTTCAGATCATTGGTTTTAAAACGATTGGGTACAATGAATTGGCTGTGAGGCTTCCCTCTGCTCTAGCGGCTATGGGTATGTTGTTATTGTTCATCTATTGGTTTTACAAACAAGGTCATTTAGCTGTGGGTATATTAGCCGCCTTAATTGTTGTTTGCAGCAATGGCTTTATTCACGAACATGGCGCTCGAACAGGCGATCACGATGCTTTGATGATTACTTTTTTAATGGGATTTTTAATCCATGTATTTGGGTTTTTTGAGTCCAAAAACAAACAAGACATGTGGTGGGCTAGTTTATGTTTGAGCGCTGCTGTTTTAACCAAGAGCATAGCTGTATTAATGGTCTTACCAGGTATTTTCCTGTATTTGATTTTCAACAAACAATTGATGTCAACGCTCAAATCAAAGGCCTTTTGGCAAGCAATAGCGCTGTTCTTATTGATTGTTTTGAGTTATTACATATCAAGAGAATTGTTGGCTCCTGGCTATTTACAAGCAGTTTATGACAATGAATTTTTACCGCGTTATTTGAATCAATCGGAACATTATACTTATACAGTATCTGCTTGGGATTTTTATTGGAACAATTTAAGAGAGTGGCAGTTTGCTTATTGGATGCCCTTGTTACTCCCTTCATGCCTTATTGGTTTGATTTACTATGAGGGTGTTATCAAACGATTGCTCCTGTTTTT
>JBEIKN010000131.1:0-5622 GCA_040379725.1 Flavobacteriales bacterium | reverse complement strand
CTTGGCCCGGCAAAATTGAGTATTTTGCTTTAAGTTCAGGCACTTCTGAAGGCAGTAGTAAATACATTCCCGTCTCTCAGGATATGATCAAATCGATTACAAAAACCAGTATTAGACAGATCATTTCCATTGCAAAGACTGATATCCCGAAAGACTTCCTCACCAAAGACTATTTGATGATGAGCGGAAGTACCAGCTTATACTTTAACGATGAAGGCAAAACCTATGCTGGCGATTTAAGTGGTATTACCAGCAGTAGAGTACCTGGTTGGTTTGATCGATTTTCAAAACCACCACATGACATCAGAAGCGAAAAAAGTTGGGAAAACAAGATCAACCGTATGGTGGAACAAGCGCCTCAATGGGATATTGTTGCCATTGCGGGTGTTCCGGCATGGATTCAAATTTTATTTGAGAAAATCATCGCTAAATACCGTCTAAAAAACATCCATGACATATGGCCTAACTTTAGCGTTTACATTTGGGGTGGTGTTGCCATAGAGCCATACAAAAAAAGCTTAGACGCCTTACTAGCCCATCCGATTATGTATTTTGAAACCTATCTGGCTTCAGAGGGTTTTGTGGCCTACCAAACAAAAAGAGACGCCAGCGGCATGCGCTTGAACTTCAAGAATGGTATGTTCTTCGAATTTGTGCCATTCAACGAAGATAATTTTGACCAAGACTTTAACTTAAAACCCAATGCCCAGGTCCTCAATATCAAACAAGTTGACAAACATATCGATTATGCGATATTGCTAAGTACTTGTTCAGGTGCCTGGCGCTATTTAATTGGTGACACCATTCAATTTACAGACACAGAACTCTGTGAAATTAAAATCACTGGAAGAACCAAGCACTTTTTAAGTATTTGTGGCGAACACTTAAGTGTCGACAACATGAATACAGCTATTGCAAAACTCAGTGACTTACTGGAAACACCCATTAATGAATACACAGTAAAAGGTCTTAGCCAAAACAATTCCCATACACATCAATGGTTCATTGCTTGTGATAAAACAGATTTAAATGAAGCGGAAGTTGCTAAGCAACTAGATGCTTTTTTAATTGAAACCAATGACGATTATGCCACAGAACGCAAACATGCTTTAAGTAAGGTAAATGTCAAATTGATTCCATCTGAATTGTTTATTCAATGGATGCAAGAACAAGGTAAATTTGGATCTCAAAACAAATTCCCAAGGGTTTTAAATAGTAGCAAATACACTGAATGGGTTGAGTTCTTAAATCAACAAGGCATTACTTTTTAGTGTCAGCATAATTGAACGCCTTCTTCATTAAATCGGTTAAACGTTTTGCCGGATCAGCTCTAATAGCATTCTCCTCTTGCTCAACTTGATCATAAAGGGTTTTCATCGCCTTATCTGTTACATATTGATTTAAGTCTGGGTTTAGCTTTGTTACTAAGGGTATTTTATTGTATGTAGCTACCAAATCTGTCCAATGGGCCGTAAAGCCAACTTGGTTCAAGGCTTTCTGTATTTCTGGTTTAAACGCGCTTTGAATTGCAGAGCTGGTATTTTGTTTCAAATAGTTTGTTGCAGCGCCATTACCTCCTGTTAAAATAGACATGGCATCATTGAATGACATATTAGTCACCGCATTAATAAATATAGGCTTTGCCGTGGCAACTGCTTTTTCTGCCCCTTCGTTGAGTTGATAAATCACTTGATCCACTTGTGCACCCATCCCAATTGACCTCAGTTTATCTGCAATTTTTTGGGCATCCTCTGGCAATAAAATTTTAATCAGTTGGTTGTTATTGAAAGCCCCTGTTTGGGACAATTTTGAGATGCCATTACTGAAACCTTGTTTCAACGCATCTTTCAGGCCGTCTGCTGCCTCGGCTTGAGAAGGTACTGTATTGATGGCAGTTACCACATCGGTGGCCACCATTTTTGCAACATCACAGGCGTTAAATAAACTCAATACAAGGATTATAAACAGTATTTTTTTTATCATAATGTGTTTGTTGATATTACAATTCGTTCCTAAGCACATCTAACCAATCTGAAAGTTGAGATATATCATTTTGATTCAAGGCATTTAACTTATCATAAAAAGCATAAATTTCCGGATTAATTTTGGCCAACATTTTTTCGCCTTCTGCTGAAATTTGCAACAGAATTTGACGTTTGTTTTTAGCGTTGCAATGTCGTGTAATCAAGTCTTTATCAACTAATTTGTCGCACAATCTGGTGACGTCGGGATTTTTATCCAGCATCACTGCTTTTAAATCCCCACAAGTTGCGTAGACATTTTTACGACCATTTAATATTCTTAAAACATTATACTGAGGCAGGCTAATACCATATGGTTTAATGATTTTCTTAAGCGAATCTTGAACGGCATTAGCTGTAAAAATAATATTCACTATAGCCTTTTCAGACAAGTTATTAAACTGGGTGGTTAATATGGCTTCTTCAATTCTCACGGTTGTAAAGTTATACGTTTTTTTTAATTAATTGAAAGGTGTTTTAAGGCCTCTCTCCTACTCAAAGGTTTCAATTCGGTTGAAGCCACAAATTGTATTACCCATTCTGGATTGGTTTTAGCATACTGCCTAAGGGCCCATCCAATTGCCTTTTGAATAAAAAATTCACTTGAATGGCTATGCATAGAAATGACCCGTGCTAAGTAGGCAGTATCCGTTTTGGATTTGTATTGCAATTGATGTATGATACAAGCGCGGTTTAACCACATATTAGGACTATTTTCCCAACGATCAAGCACCGTTCTTTTGACATTTGGAAACCTTTCAAAAAATGGACCAATACAATGACTACTAATGGTATCAACTGAGTCCCACCAACTATTCGTTGTAATCCAAAATTCAAATACCTCTATGAAAGAAGCATCCCAATATTTTTTGTAATGAGACGCTATGACTATGGCGGCATAATGAAATTCTCGCTCTTCTTGCTCCCAAAGCTGACGCAAAAGCCATTCAAGGCTATTCGCATTGGGTTTAAATACTTTAAATAGTGGTTGAATTAAAGGTTTTCGATCTGGAGCAGAAATACCTAAGAACACAAATTGATTGCGCATATATGCCGACATACCAATTGCTTTGTGTGCATTAGCTGAATGTCGGTAGGAGGCCAACAAAGTTGATAATACCTGATTTTCATTCATTTACTGCACAAAATAAATCAAAAAACTGCTGAGAATCATTAAAAAAAAGTGGGCTTATCCTTATATTTATTTAGAAATATTCTAAATTGCGCCACAATTCTTATGAGGGCCACTGAATTAAGTCAAGGCGACAAAGCTACCATTGTTCTAGTCGAAGCAGGAGAACTCAAAAACAAACTCATTGAGATGGGTTGTTTTGAAGGGAATCATATACAAAGACTTTATACAGCGCCTTTAGGAGATCCAATTGCTTTTGATATCAACGGTTACATTTTAGGCTTAAGAAAAGAAGAAGCAAACAACATAGTTGTCAATAAAATTGATTGAAACAAATAAACATATTGTATTAGTTGGCAATCCAAATAGTGGCAAAACCACCTTATTCAATGCGCTGACAGGTTTGCATCAAAAGATCAGCAATCTTCCAGGCACAACCATTGAGCACAAAACAGGTCAGTTTAAATTTGAACAAATACAATACGCTGTAACTGACTTACCAGGCACATACAGCTTATACCCCAAGGGGGAAGATGAACTCATTACGGTCAATTTTCTGTTAGAGCCCCGTCAACCCAAAATAGATTTAATTGTATTTGTAGCAGATGCCAGCAACTTAACCAGAAATCTACTGTTGTATTCACAGGTAGCTGATTTGGGCTACCCAATCATCATTGCACTCAACATGAATGATGTGGCTTCAGCTAAGGGCATCAGCATCAATATCGAGGAATTGTCTAAACAATTAGGGGTATTTGTCTTGCCTATCAATGCGCGAAAAGAATCGGGAATCGAAGCACTTTTACAAGCAGTAGCTAAAACCAAACAAGCCACCCAGAGTATATTTTTCGAAACAGAAAACAAAACTGATAGCGGTTTTTTTGTTCACTACAGATTGTTCTTGATTCAAAAAATTCAAGAATTCAAATTAGACCATAAAGGTTATGACCAATCCATTGCAGACGAGACCACTAGTCGATATAAAAAAATCGATGCACTGGTTCATCAATGCATGAAAAAAGAAGACAAAAAAGACAAACATTATACGCATAGAATTGATAAAATACTATTACACCCTATTTATGGTTTTTTAGTGTTTTACGCGACATTGTTTCTGCTATTTCAGCTCATCTTTAAAGTGGCCGACTACCCAATGAATTGGATAGAGTCTGGATTTGCTTACTTGTCTGAAAGTATTGCCAATGCATTGCCGACTAACACACTGAGCTCTCTGATCTGCGATGGTTTAATCCCTGGTATTGGTGGCGTCATTGTATTTTTACCACAAATCATTTTATTATTTATGATGATAGCCATTCTCGAAGACAGTGGCTATATGACCAGAGTGAGCTTTATCACTGATCGCTTAATGCGTCAATTTGGATTAAATGGCAAGTCTGTAGTTCCGCTTATTGGAGGCATGGCCTGTGCCATTCCATCCATTATGGCCACAAGAACCATAGACAACAAAAAAGACAGATTAATTACCATGTTGGTAACACCTCTAATGAGTTGCTCTGCCAGACTGCCTGTATACACTTTATTACTTGGATTATTATTCATAGACAATCAATCCAATTGGATTGATTTGAGAGGCATTATACTCTTAGGCTTATATTTAATGGGCTTTGTAATGGCCTTAGTATTTGCATTTATCTTTAAGCTGGTCTTAAAGCAAAAAGAAAAGAGTTTTTTTGTACTTGAACTGCCTGACTACAAATGGCCTCGATGGAAGAATATTGTATATACGATAAAATCCAAATCAGGAGATTTTGTATTCAATGCTGGCAAGATCATTGTTATTGTGAGTATTGTGTTGTGGTTTTTGGCCAGTTATGGCCCAAGTAACGCCTTTGAGTCCATCAACAATAAATACGCATCATATCATGGCCCAAATAAAGCCCAATTGATCAAAAGCGAACAACTAGAGGCCAGCTATGCTGGTATTTTGGGCAAAACCATTGAACCTGCTATTCGTCCATTAGGCTACGATTGGAAAATCGGCATTGCATTGATTACCAGTTTTGCTGCTAGGGAGGTATTTGTTGGCACAATAGCAACCATCTACAGCGTTGGCAACACAGAAGATGAAACCCAATTAACCCAAGTCTTAAAACAGCAAACTCGCAGCAACCATAAACCTTTATACGATACAGCAACCATACTCTCCCTTTTGGTGTTTTATGCCTTTGCGATGCAATGTTTCAGCACATTGGCAGTTACCTATAAAGAAACACGTCAAATCAAATGGCCAGTCATTCAATTTTTATACATGAGTGGCTTTGCTTGGTTAATGAGTGCTTTGGTTTACAATCTTTTCTAAGCTGTTGATGAATGGCCTGTGATAATTATCCTTTGACTTATGGGATACTTCAGAAAGTATTTAGGCAAACCCTCATATAACAATTAACTGTTCTCAATCCTCAGCGTCGACATGACATGATAAAGTTTAGCGCTTAAGCCGCTATT
>JBEIKN010000130.1:0-5636 GCA_040379725.1 Flavobacteriales bacterium | reverse complement strand
TATCGCGCAACTTTTACAAGGAAGAAAAGATTTTATACAACAATCGTTTTGGCAATATAGCTGAAGATTATGACCTATGGAGCAGGCTCATTAAGCAAAAGCAATTTGCCAATTTGCCACTGGCATTAACGGTCTATACGCATCCAAGTCCACAAGCATTAGACTTTAAACGAGACTTATTTGATTTTGAAACAAAATCACTGTGGATACACCAATCCATGTGGGCTAAGGCGGAATTAACCACTACACAAAAAGACCTTTTAAACAAAGCCATTTATTATCCAGAAAGGCTTAATGACCACGCATTGGCCCAGTCCATTGAGGCCTTAAAACGCCTAAGGTCGGTGATGCCTAATAGGCATGACAAAACAGCAAATGGATTTTATATGCTATGGATTTGGAGTAAACTCAGCCTATGGTTTAAACTAAAACACATGGGACTGATAAAACATATCATAGACTATATGAATTACAAAGCTTGGTTTAAGCCAACTGCTTAAAGGCCAACTCTGCAATGCTTTTGCCTATGGACAATGAACTTGTTGCAGCTGGGCTAGGCGCATTCAACACATGGATTTGACCTGGCAACTCTCTGATGGCAAAGTCATCAATCAATCCACCCGTTTTGTCACATGCTTGAGCCCTTACCCCTGCTCCACCAACGACCAAATCACTTGATTGTATATTGGGCATGAGTTTTTGCAAAGCTTTGGTAAAGGCCGCTTTACTGAATGATCTATACATTTCGCCAAAACCCGTTTTCCAGTATTTTTTAAAGACCGCTATAAAACCAGACCAAGTCAATGACTCAAACAATTCTTTTAAGTTGATTTGAGACTTTTTGTAGCCCTCGCGTCTGAATGCTAATACCGCATTAGGGCCCGCTTCTATCTCACCATCAATTCGTCGAGTAAAGTGCACCCCTAAAAATGGAAAATTGGGATCCGGCACAGGATAAATCAAATGGTTTACCATATGTCTTTTTTCATGTTTTAAGGCATAGTATTCACCCCTAAATGGGATGATTCGGATATCAAGGTCAGGAATGGTCATTGAGGCTACTTTATCTGAGTACAAACCTGCGCAATTAACCAACAAGGCACTTGTAAACACCTTGTCTTGAGCCGTTATTTCAACCCCTTTGGACAAGGTTTTAATCTGAGTCACTTGATGATTGAATATAATTTCGCCGCCCAAAGATTGAAACACCTCAGCATATTTCTGAGCGACAACTTTGTAGTCTACAATGCCGGTTTGAGGCACCACCAAACCTTTTACACCAAATGTTTCTGGCTCAATGGCTTTGATCTCTTCAGAACTTATGTAGCGCAAACCACTTAACCCATTTTCAACACCCCGTTTGTAGATATTGTCCAATGCCGTTAACTCAGATTCGGATGTCGCAACAATGATTTTACCGCATAATTCAAAAGGAATCTGATGTTGTTGACAAAAATCAATCAACAGATGGTAACCCTCAATACAATTTTTGGCTTTCAAACTGCCTGGTTTATAATAAATACCACTATGAATTACCCCACTGTTGTTCCCTGTTTGGTGAGCAGCTACTTTAAGTTCTTTCTCTAACACCAAAACCTTCAAGTTTGGCTTTTGTTGTTTGATTTGCAAGGCTGTTGCTAAACCCACAATGCCGGCTCCAACCACTATCACATCATAATTTTCCATGTCAATTAAAGGCCATTTATCGCTTCAAAAGTAATTCTTTTTAAATAAAAATCCCGCCACCAAATGATGACGGGATTCTGAATCAAGCGATTAAACTTCAAACCTACTTTTATCTAGACTCAAGGGTGTTCTTCAACCTTGAGTGCCCTACAAACAATTAACACTTTGGGGTGAAGAACACCCCAAAGACATAACTTACTTGAAAATTATTTGTGTTTATTTTGTTTCAAGGGTGTTCTTCAACCTTGAGCACTTTACAAACTAGTGGCACTTTGGGGTGAAGAACACCCCAAAGACATAGAAACAGCTTTAGTCTCAAGTTGTTCCTCACCCTTTCCATCAATTAAGAATCACTTTGGGGTGAAGAACACCCCAAATACTAATGTACTCTGTTAAATGATTGCTTGCATCAAATTGCCATCACAACTGGCGATTCACAATCGTATGACTCAATGCATCTTTGCAACTTATCTGCAATAGATAGGGGGTAAACCTCTGTTAACTGAAAACCAAATCTTTCAAAATACTTGGGAATATCTGTCACCACATACAATGGACTTCCTTCGGCTTTAGCCATTAATGCCTTTACCAGCTTAGACCCAATACTAAGCCCTCTTTGGGACTCTAAGACACCCAAAGAACACAATTCCGCACAATCATCGTGTTCTAATATCCTTCCCAATCCAACAATATCGTCGTTAAGTGTGGCTAAGTAAAACTGTTGGGTATGCACCTGATCCATATCCAAGTTCACAGATTCTAAAAGTTCTAAAACATCAATTAGATCTGAATCAAGTGCTTCAACCAACTCTATAGGCAGTGAGCTCATTTAAGCAAATAGCCAACTTTAAACTGAATATTGCCCGTCAATGGGAAACTTTGACCGCCGATCTCAAATCCATAACGTTGAGAGCCATGGTACTCAAACGCATTCTGCCCACCATTCGATTCGTACTGATAATTATAACTGCTCAAAAAGAGGTAATAATCTTCCTCCCTTTGACGAGAGTATGTACCGTAACCGAAACCAGCGCTTACATCAAAAGAAATGCGGTTGGCAAACACCATTTGTTTACCGAAGTTTAGGGTGAACAAGAAAAAATCTTGTTTGGCCTTAACATTTTCCTGAATCAATGTAGTTGAATAAAATCCTAAGTTAGGATCATAATTAGTTTGGTAGACATCGTATCTGTTTTGAACACGACCAAAGGACACCGTTGGTTGAAAATAAGCCCCATTCATTAAATGCGAATAACGATCTGAACGGCTTTTCATATCTGGCAAACGGTAAAACCTCATGCCGCCATTCAATAAAGCGCCTACAGGCGTCTTTTTGCCTTCTGGCTTACCCACACCAATCAAATTCAATCCAAGTTCATAGCTCAATCCTGGCTTTAAAGAACGCTCTAGATTCAAATGCATGCGATGGCCTGATGGCGAAAAGAAATTAAACTTTAAATTATAATTGTGATTGTCAGCATACATTGATTTATCTGACATGGGATTGGCAAATGTTTGCACCATGCCGTTAGCAAAAACAATTCTAGCAATCTCTGCTTTATCCAGAACCAATATTAAATTGTTAGGATTGAATTGCGGTGAGTACTTTACCTCATCAATGCCAATCTCGATGATTTTAGCCAAAACCACTTCTTTGTTCTTTTTGTAAATGGTGTCAGTAGCTGATTGAGCCATTAAGCTGCCCATGATCAGACAAGTCATTAAAGTGAATAATTGTTTCATATGCTTTTAAACTTTCAATCAAAATTAAACAAAAAAAGAGAGCAGACCAAACTGCTCTCTTTAATTTTAGGTTACTTTTGATAAGTGGGCTTAATAACCCATGCCACCCATATCAGGTGCACCATGGCTGTGAGGTGCTTCTTTTTCTTTAATTTCAACCAATGCGCATTCTGTGGTTAAAATCATACCCGCTACTGACGCTGCATTTTCAAGTGCTACACGGCTTACCTTAGTCGGATCGATTACCCCAGACTTGATTAAATTTTCATACACTTCTGTTCTGGCATTGTAACCAAAGTCGTCTTTACCTTCTTTTACTTTTTGTACAATGATTGAACCCTCACCACCAGCATTGGCAATGATTTGACGCAATGGCTCTTCTAAAGCACGTTTAACGATGCTAATACCAGTGGCTTCATCATCATTGTCTCCACTTAATTTGTCAAGGCTTTCAACTGCTCTGATGTAGGCAATACCTCCACCAGGAACAATCCCTTCTTCTACTGCAGCTCTTGTAGCGTGCAAAGCATCGTCTACACGGTCTTTCTTTTCTTTCATTTCAACCTCACTCGCTGCGCCAATATACAATACAGCTACACCGCCAGCTAATTTAGCCAAACGCTCTTGTAACTTTTCGCGATCGTAATCACTGGTTGTATTGTCTATTTGTGCTTTGATTTGTGCAATTCGTGCTTGAATGGCCGCTTTATCTCCAGCACCACCAACGATGGTAGTATTGTCTTTGTCGATGCTAATGCTTTCAGCTCTACCAAGATCATCCATGGTAACATCTTCAAGTTTACGACCTTGTTCTTCAGAAATCACTGTACCACCTGTTAAGATGGCAATGTCTTGTAGCATTTCTTTTCTTCTGTCGCCAAAACCTGGGGCTTTAACTGCAGAGATTTTTAAGGAGCCTCTGATTTTGTTTACCACCAAGGTAGCTAGCGCTTCTCCTTCAACCTCTTCAGAAATGATCAACAATGGTTTTCCGGTTTGAACAACTTTTTCTAAGATCGGCAACAAATCTTTCATGCTGCTGATTTTCTTATCGTAAATCAAAATATAAGCTGATTCAATTTCAGCCACCATTTTCTCTGCATTGGTCACAAAGTATGGTGATTGATAACCTCGGTCAAATTGCATACCCTCAACAACATCCACTGTTGTATCAGTTCCTTTTGCTTCTTCAACAGTGATCACACCATCTTTACCAACCTTTTTCATCGCCTCAGCAATCAATTTACCGATGGCTGAATCATTATTAGCAGAAATGGTTGCCACTTGTTCGATTTTTTTATTGTCATCGCCAATCTCTTTTGACAATGCTCTTAAAGACTCGACGGTCTTCGCAACTGCTTTATCTATACCTCTTTTTAAATCCATAGGATTAGCACCCGCTGCTACGTTTTTCAAGCCTGTGGTGATAATGCTTTGAGCCAATACAGTGGCAGTTGTAGTACCATCACCAGCTAAATCAGCTGTTTTACTGGCCACTTCTTTTACCATTTGGGCGCCCATGTTTTCGATTTCGTTTTCGAGTTCAATTTCTTTTGCCACAGAAACACCGTCTTTGGTGATGGCAGGTGAGCCATATTTCTTGCCAATTACGACGTTTCTACCTTTTGGACCTAAAGTAACTTTTACTGCATTTGCTAATGCGTCAACGCCGCGCTTTAAACCTTCGCGGGCTTCGATATTAAAATGAATTGATTTTGCCATACTATTTGTGTTATAATAAAATACTTAAATGATTACTTAGATTAAAGAATTGCGAAAATATCAGCTTCGCGCATGATTAAATAGTCTTTACCTTCCACTTGAATCTCAGTTCCGGCATATTTACCATACAATACGGTATCGCCAGGTTTACAAGTCATAGGCTCGTCTTTTTTACCAGTGCCTACTGCCACTACAGTACCTCTTTGTGGTTTTTCTTTTGCTGTGTCAGGAATGATGATACCTGCTGCTGTTTTTTGCTCTGCTACAGCAGGCTCAACTAAAACTCGATCTGCTAATGGTTTAATATTCATATGTTGTAATTAATTTAAATGTTCGATGCTGATTAATCAGTTTTTATGCCATTTCGTTTTGTATGACAAATCTCTGACGACTGCCCCAGCTCCAAAGACAGCTTGTCAGTTTTTATGACAATCCTAATGAATTATGGTTCTTCAACCGTTTTATCGTAATCCAAATTCAAGCCC
>JBEIKN010000129.1:0-5645 GCA_040379725.1 Flavobacteriales bacterium | reverse complement strand
CAATGCCATTGCTCAAGGACCTGCTAAACTGTCTGCTCAAGCAACAGAGGGCGAGAAACTATTCAAAGCCAACTGTACTTCATGTCACGCAATGGACATCAAGCAAACAGGTCCAGCTTTGAACGGTGTTCACACTAGACGTTCTGAAGAATGGTTGTTAAAATGGATTCGAAACAACGAAAAATTTAGAGCAAGCGGTGATAAAGACGCTATCGCTATTTTCAACGAATACAACAAAGTAGCCATGAATTCTTTCGAGAATTTATCAGATGATCAAATCAAATCATTGATTGCTTACTTTAAAGAATGGACTCCACCGGCTAAAGTTAAAACTGAAGCTGCTGCAGGCGAAGGCAAAGTGAGTTTCTACAGTGAAACTACCTTCTACATTTTGGTATTCTTAATCGTATTGTTATTAGTTGTTTGGTTGATTTTAAGAAAAACTAAAAACACGCTTAAAGCTTCGTTGAATGCGATTGAAGGCGAAATAGAAGCGGTTGAACCTAAAGCAATACCTGAGTGGAAAAAACGCATTAATCCAACCATCTTAAAAATGGCAATTGGTGTTGTAGTGTTATTGTGTTTAGCTGTTTATGGATTCAACTTTGGGGTTACTGAGGTTGCTGTTCAACAAGGTTATGCTCCAACTCAACCAATTAAGTATTCTCACAAACTTCACGCTGGTGATTTACAGATTGATTGTAAATACTGTCACTCAACAGCAGAAAAGTCTAAGCAAGCCTCAGTTCCAAGCGTCAATACTTGCATGAACTGTCACCAAGTGGTTCAATTAAGAGACCGCTACGACGGTGAGATCTCTCCTGAAATCAAAAAGATCTATGCGGCAATGGATTACAATGCTGATGACAAAACATACGGTCCTAATCCTAAACCAATCCGTTGGATCAGAATCCACAACTTGCCTGATCATGCATTCTTTAACCACAGCATGCACGTTAAAGGGGCTGGTGTAACCTGTCAAACTTGTCATGGTCCGATTCAAACCATGGAAGTTGTTGAACAATATGCTACGCTTCAAATGGGCTGGTGTATCAACTGTCACAGAGAACGCAAAATTGACGTGGAAAACAATCCTTACTACGAAAAATTACACGCTAAAATCAAAGCGGAAAAAGATAACAAAAGCTCAAGTTATGCTAAGTACTTTACCAAAGATGGTAAAGTCAATATTTCTCCAGCAGAAAACGGCGCACTTGAATGTTCAAAATGTCACTATTAATCTCAAATTTTAAAGGCTAATCATTATACAATGGCAAAAAAACAATTATACTGGAAAGGCGAAGAAGAACTACTTAGAACAAAAGAATTCTTAGCGGCTCAAAAAAATGAGTTCAATGAAGCTTTACCGCTTGATGAAGTTTTCAGTGAAAATAATTTAGGGTTAAACTCTAATAGAAGAGACTTTTTAAAATTCTTCGGATTCAGTGTTGCTGCAGTGTCTTTAGCAGCTTGTAACACGGCGCCAGTAAGAAACATCGTTCCGTATCTGGTTAAACCTGAAGAAATTACACCAGGTGTTGCCAATTATTACAATTCAACCTGTGGCGCATGTTGAGCGGCTTGTGGCGTGACCATCAAAACCCGTGAAGGCAGACCAATTAAAGTGGATGGTAATAAGAATTCACCTATTTCTAAAGGAGGATCTTGCGCAACTGGTCAGGCTTCAATATTGAGTTTGTATGACACAGAACGATTAGATGGTCCTAAAAAAGTCAATGGTGCAGATTTAAGTTCATCTGACTGGACATCAATTGATGCCGATATTACAAAGTCTTTGACAGACATTACTGCTGCTGGTGGTAAAGTGGCCATCGTGTCAGGTACCATTCACAGTCCATCAACTTTGGCGGTTATCACTGGTTTTACTGGTAAATATTCTAATACTAAGCACATTCAATACGATGCTGTGAGTTATAGCGGTATTCTAGATGCGAACAAAAAATCATTTGGAGATAATTTCAGAGTTATTCCATCATACAATTTTGAAAAAGCCAATGTTGTAGTGAGTTTTGGTGCAGACTTTTTAGGTACATGGATTTCTCCAGTAGAATTCACTAAAGCCTGGTCTAGCAGAAGAAAGGTGGATGGTATTGATGCATCTGCAAAAGTGTTAAAGACTGTTATTTTTGAAAGCAATTTGTCATTAACAGGTACCAATGCTGATTACAGATTCCCAATGAAGGCTTCTCAAGAAGCGGTATACTTAACGTCATTGTACAACCATTTAGCACAAATGGCTGCGGCGCCTCAAATTTCAACCAGCATGACTGGTGAGTTGGCAGGTGGTGCGATTAAGCAAGCTGCTGAGATGCTTTGGAAAGAAAAAGGCAGCTCTATAGTTGTTTCTGGTTCAAACGATGTCAACCTGCAAACAGTGGTTAACGGTATCAATTTATTGTTAAACAACTACAGTTCTACCATCGATTTAACCAATCAATCGAATCAATACAAAGGCAGTGATGCTGATATGATTCAGTTTGCCAATGAAATACAAGCGGGTACTTATCAAGCAGTGATTTTCTTAAACACCAACCCTGTTTACGATTCTCCGTTATCTGATAAAATTCAAGCAGGTCTTAAGAAAGTAAAATTAAGCGTTTCAACTGCAGGTGTTGCAGATGAAACAGCTGTATTGTGTCAATACATCACTCCAGATAACCATTATTTAGAGTCTTGGAACGATGCTAACCCTAAAGCGGGCGTCTATCAATTAACACAACCAACCATTTCTGAAGTATTCAATACCAGACAAGCTCAAACATCTTTATTGACATGGGCAGGTTTGGCTGCAAAACCAGAAAATGATCCATTTGCTAAAAAAGGCATTTACAGTCAAAAATTATCAGCGTCTGTTTTCTATTTATACATTAAAAATGTATGGTCAGGCTTAGGCGTTAATTCTGACGAAGCATTCAATAAGGCATTACACGACGGTGTTTACACAAAACCAACATCTGCTTCAACTGTGCCATCATTCAATGTGGCTTTAAACAGCATCGTTGCTGATTTAGAAAAAACAGTCGGTAAGAAAGACCAAGTTGATTTGGTACTGTATCAAAATGTGGCTGTTAAAGATGGTAGCATGAGCAACAATCCTTGGTTACAAGAAATGCCAGATCCTATGAGTAAAGTGACTTGGGATAACTATGTTTCAATGCCTAAAGCATTGGCAGAAAGCCAAGACATCAAGAATGGCGACATGGTCAACATTACCATAGGCGCAGTGAGCTTAAAAGGCATGCCGATTTTTGTTCAACCAGGTCAAAGCAATGGCACTATTGGTATTGCAGTTGGTTATGGCAGAAAAGGTAAAGTAGGAGAGAAGGGTATGTTTGAAGCAATTGGTAAGAATGCTTATCCTTTTGTGAACATGCAAAATGGCACCTTTAACTATGTTCAAAATGGTGTTAAAATAGAAAAAATTTCTGGCACTTATGAATTGGCTCAAACCCAAACCCACCATTCTATTGAAGGTAGAGATTTGGTTAAAGAAACCACATTAGAGGCCATCAAAGCCAATCCTAAAGCTGGTAATGATAAAACAGCTCCACACTTATATACCTTATGGGAAACCAAAGACTATAAGAAAGATGGTGCTCCAAACCACCATTGGGCTATGGCCATTGACCTTAACGCTTGTACAGGTTGTGGTTCATGTGTGGTAAGTTGTAGCATTGAAAACAACGTTCCTGTTGTTGGTAGAGCTGAAGTAAGACGCCGCAGAGAAATGCACTGGATGCGTATTGACAGATATTTCACTTTTGAAAACGTTAACAATACGGATTACACTAAAGAGTTGTTCTTATCAAGAGATTTTGAAGGTCAACATGTGACCAAAGAAACTGGTCTAGCAGCTTTAGATAAGCTTGAAAAAGCAAAAAAAGGTGCAGAATACTTACATTGGGAAAATGTAAAAGTGGTTCACCAACCAATGATGTGTCAACATTGTGGTCAGGCACCATGTGAAACGGTTTGTCCTGTTTTAGCCACTACTCACAGCTCAGAAGGTCTTAACCAAATGACTTACAACCGTTGTATTGGTACTAAATATTGTGCCAACAACTGCCCATACAAAGTAAGACGTTTCAACTGGTTCAGATACAATGACAATGACCGTTTTGACTTCCATTTCAATAATGATTTAGGTAAAATGGTCATCAACCCTGATGTGACTGTTAGAACCCGTGGTGTGATGGAAAAATGCAGCATGTGTGTTCAAAGCATTCAAGCTGGTAAAGTTAAAGCTAAACGCGAAAAACGTGCGATTAACGATGGCGAAATCAAAACCGCTTGTCAACGTTCATGTCCAGCCAATGCCATTGTATTTGGCGATGTAAACGATCCTAACAGCGAAGCCCATAAATTGTTCAAGAATGAGCGTTCATACAGAGTGCTTGAAGAATTGAACACAATGACCGCCGTTAAATACTTAGTAAAAGTTAGAGACACTGAAACTGTAAAAGCATAACCCCAACCATTATAATTTAAACAATGATTCACGATTCAATTATAAGACCACAGCTGGTAACAGGCGACAAAAAATTACATGATGTAACTACTGAAATTTGTCGTCCAATTGAAAACAAACCTTCAAGTTCTTGGATAGTTGGTTTCATCTTATCAGTCATCTTTTTAGGCATATTACTGATCTCATTAGGTGTCACCCTATGGGTTGGTATCGGTACATGGGGTTTGAACAAAACCGTTCAATGGGGTTGGGACATTACCAACTTCGTATTTTGGGTGGGTATTGGTCACGCTGGTACTTTGATTTCAGCCATTTTGTTATTATTCAGACAAAAATGGAGAATGTCTATTAACCGTTCTGCTGAGGCGATGACCATCTTCGCTGTAATGTGTGCGGCGATTTTCCCTTTATTTCACATGGGTCGTATTTGGGTTGGTGGATACTGGGTATTCCCTTTGCCAAATGCTTTCGGTTCTTTATGGGTTAACTTCCATTCACCATTGTTGTGGGACGTATTTGCGATTTCAACATACTTCTCTGTATCATTGGTTTTCTGGTATTTGGGCTTAATTCCAGATATCGCAACCGTTCGTGATAGAGCGAAATCAGCAGGCAGAAAATTCTGGTATAATTTCTTCTCTATGGGTTGGACAGGTTCTGTTAGAACTTGGAACAGATACGAAGTTGTTTCATTGATTCTTGCGGGTATTTCAACGCCGTTGGTATTGTCAGTACACACCATTGTATCAATGGACTTTGCAACTTCAGTTGTACCTGGTTGGCATACAACCATTTTCCCGCCATACTTTGTGGCTGGAGCGATTTTCTCTGGTTTTGGTATGGTATTAACGCTATTGGTGATTGCCCGTAAAGTGATGAACTACCAAGATTATATTACCATTGGACACCTCGAAGCGATGTGTAAAGTGGTTATGTTAACAGGTACCATGGTAGGTTTAGCCTACATCACTGAGTTCTTTGTTGCGGCTTATTCTGGTGTAGAATACGAACAATATGCCTTTATCAATAGAGCGACTGGACCATACTGGTGGGCTTATTGGAGTATGATGACTTGTAACCTCATCGCCCCTCAGGTATTTTGGTTCAAATGGGCGCGTACAACCCCTTGGTTCATATTCATGTTATCCATCGTGGT
>JBEIKN010000128.1:0-5652 GCA_040379725.1 Flavobacteriales bacterium | reverse complement strand
TGTGTGCTATCTGTTTTGATTTGAGAAAGGGCTGTTTTCCAATTAGGACTGGTGCCAACCCCATATACCATAAGGGTTTTTTTGATGGAATCCAATCTGCCCACCATGTCATAGTTTAACATATACATCACAGACTGTAAATCAATGCTAGGGTGTTTAACAAAATGATTACTGCCCAATAAGCCTTGTTCTTCGCCACTAAAGGCAATGAACACATAATTGTGTTGACGCATCTTTTTGTTTTTCTTAAGGTGTTTAGCCAGTGCTAACATCATGCTCACCCCGCTGGCATTATCGTCAGCGCCATTATGGATTTGCCCACTTTTAGGTTCTCTGCTTCCTCCGAACTCATTATAACCCAAATGGTCTTGATGTGCGCCTATCACAATGGTTTTTGCTTGATGATTGTCTATCATGCCAATTACATTGTGGGCAGTAGCATTGATTTGTACAATATTGACACTGAAACTGATGCTTTTAGCGTTGAGTATAGACGATTGTAAACCATTGGCGTATACAACAGGAATGCTTCTAGGTTTTATGGTTCTATCCAATTGGCCTTTTGGCGCCTCAATATTAGGGTTAACATTTACCAATACAACACCTCTAGCACCTCTTTTAATGGCTTGGTCCACTTTGTAAGTGATGCTTTCGTATGGCTCGAATCGTCCGTGTGCATTGCCGCTTTCAGGACTGCCAAGGCGAATAACAAATACTTTACCCCTTATGCCGTTGGTATCTGTGTAGTCATTATAGTTGAATTCTGGGGCAGTGATGCCATAACCTGCTTGGTAAACAGCCATTTCATTGATGCTGTCTTTATTGCAACTTTGTGCCAAAGGATAGAATTCACCTTTGTTAGATTTTAAACCGTATTTTTTTTCGTCATTTTCTGTCCAAAGCATGACTGATTGCCCTTGAGAGATACGCATTTTAATGATGCTGAAAGTTTGGAAATACGATCCAGAGTCATTGCCTTTTGGACTGATTTTAAATTGTTTAAAAAGGTCAGCAATGTATAATGAGGAGCGCAATTCTCCGCTTGATCCAGTTAGGCGACCTTCAAGTTGGTCGCTGGCCAAATAGCCAAGATCATTTTTCATTTGTTTTAAAACATCGGTAGATTTTTGGGCCATGCCCGCAAAAGCAACACTCAGTAAAGCAATAAAAAGGACAACTCTTTTCATGTTCATTTTTTTGCGAAGATACATGAAAAAAACATCATGGATGGATAGTTTTAAGGCAAGCCTAACTTTTTTTACTTTGGCAAATTCACTTATTTTTGCATCATGCAACACAAAATCGCACCAAGTATCTTATCTGCAGACTTCGGCCAACTCGAAAGAGACATTCAAATGATCAATCAAAGCCAAGCCGATTGGTTCCATGTGGATGTGATGGATGGTGTTTTTGTGCCGAATATTTCATTTGGGTTTCCTGTTATGCAAACCCTTAAAAAACATGCTCAAAAACCATTGGATGTACATTTAATGATTGTTGATCCTGATCGCTACATTAGCCGTTTTGCTGAATCTGGTGCCCATGTCTTAACCGTTCATATCGAAGCCTGCACCCATTTACACAGAACCTTGCAAGCCATTAAAGCCGCCGGTATGAAGGCCGGGGTTGCGGTTAACCCGCATACCAATGTGAATCAATTGGCGGATGTCATTGGTGATTTGGATTTGGTTTGTTTGATGAGTGTTAATCCAGGCTTTGGTGGGCAATCATTTATTGAAAACACCTACAAAAAAATAGAACAGCTTAAGCACATGCAAGCTCAGCAGCAGGTGTCTTTTGAGATTGAAATTGATGGAGGCGTGACGTTGTCAAATTATAAAAAACTGCTTGATACAGGTGCTACTGTATTGGTGGCAGGTAACACGGTTTTTTCGGCTACTAGCCCTACTGATACCATCGCTCAGCTAAAGCAATAATTAGTTGTTTCTGGCGTTCATCCTATGTCTTTTTTGAAAACCATTCTTGCGATATTGTTTTTGGGTGTAGGGTCTCAGATCTTTGCGCAGTCTTTCATTCAAGGACATATTTACAACGACAGTAGTCAAGCATTAATTGGGGTTAAAATCACTAACTCAGCCAATTCCATCGTTTATTTTTCAGACAGTATGGGGTATTATCGGCTGCCATATGTTCGAAAAAAACGCAATGCTTTAACCTTTGAATACAAAGGGTTTAAACCATACACCGCCATTGCGCCCAATCTCTTTGAAGATGAAGACTATACCCTCAATATTCGCTTGAACGATCAGGTACAAACCATCAGAGGAAGTGGGGTAAGGGCGAAGGTTGAAGAACGTTCTGACATCGTACTAAAGCCATTGAACTCAAGGCCAAGTGTGTCAGGTGATTTTTCGGATTTCATTAAATCTTTAGCTGGAGTCAGCTCGAATAATGAGTTGAGCTCTCAATACAATGTTAGAGGCGGCAGCTATGATGAAAATCTTATCTATGTGAATGACATTGAAATTTATAGACCTCAATTGGTCAGAAGTGGTCAACAAGAGGGATTGAGTTTTATTCAACCTGACATGGTGAGCAACGTTAAATTTTCTGCCGGTGGTTTTGAAGCCAAATTCGGCGATAAATTATCATCTGTACTCGATGTACAATACAGAACGCCTAAACAATTTTCAACAGGTATTCAGGCGGGTGTTATGGGAGGTAGTATTTACACAGAAGGTTTATTCAAAGCACGAAAACGCATTGGTGTAAAAGACTCCACAAGATTCACTTATTTATTGGGTTCAAGATATCGCGCCAATCGAAATTTATTGAATTCATTTGATGCTCAGGGTTTATACAAATCAAAGTTTGGTGACTTACAAGCCTTAATGACTTACCATTTTAATCGCTATCACCGTTTAGAGTGTCTGTTGAACTATGCTCAAAACCGCTACAGCTTTGCCCCTGAATACCAAGAAACCACTTTTGGGACCTTTCAAAATACCTTGAAGGTAAATATTGGAATGGATGGCCAAGAGATTGTTGATTATCAATCAGGCATGGGCGCATTGTCATGGGTCTACCAAAAACAGAAAGTGGAACTTAAATGGATGGCCAGTGCCTTTGCCTCTAATGAATCTGAACATTATGATATACTAGGCGCTTATGAAATCGGAGAGGTTGACAATAATATAGGGTCAAGTAGTTTTGGGAAAATTAAGAGCTTAATAGGCAGAGGGTTTTTCATCAATCATGCCCGCAATGATTTGTATTTTACAGTGTATAACCTATCGCATCAAGGACAAATCAAATTCAATGGCCCTAAAACCAAACATGCTATAAAGCAGGCAAGCATTGAACAACTGCGTCACCCGGGTAAACTGGTATATGGTATTAAATTTCAAGCTGAGCAATTTGATGACCGTTATCTAGAATGGAAATACAACGATTCAGGGGGCTATTCAATGGGAAACAGCAATGATTCAGCCATCTATTTAAGCGATCAGGTGCGCGCTAAAAATGTGCTCAACAACAGTAGATTGTCAGCGTACACACAATGGCATCAAGCCTTTGGGTCTGTTAATCAAATGAGTGTAACCGCTGGCTTAAGGTATTTGTACACAGCCTTGAATCAACAAGAACTGTTTTCACCAAGAGTACAATTGTATTATGAGCCCAATAAATACTTTAATCAATTGCACAAATCAGATTCTATTCCGCTAAAGAAAAATATGTTACTTAAAGCGGCATGGGGTGTTTATTATCAGGCCCCTTTCTACCGCGAAATGCGCAACTTTGATGGTCAATTGAATACGGCACTTAAAGCCCAAAGAAGTATTCATTACACTGCAGGGGTAGAATTTGGATTTAAGTCGGCATCAAGACCCTTTAAGTTTTCAGGGGAATTATTTTATAAAGATTTAGACTACTTAGTACCTTATATATTAGATAATATTCGCATTAGGTATTATGCTAACAATGCCGCTAGGGGGTATGCCACCGGACTAGACATGCGTGTTAATGGTGAATTTATTAAAGGTCTAGAAAGTTGGTTCAGTTTAAGTGTTTTAAAAACAGATGAAATCATTCGCTATGTTAATACACAAAATGAAGTTACTGAGTCGACATGGTTAAGGCGCCCAACGGATAGACGCATCAGTGCGGCAGTAATGTTTCAAGATGAACTTAAATCCAATAAAGATTATCGCGTACATTTAATGTTGAACTATGGCTCAAGCTTGCCCTTTTATTTAGGGGGTCAATACCGTTACGAGCAATTATATAGTATACCATCTTATAGACGTGTCGATATTGGCTTTAGTAAAGTGCTCATAGGAGGCGTCAATACAAAGAAGACTTCACACACCATTAAAAACATGTGGTTAGGTTTAGATGTCTACAACCTTTTACAAATCAACAATGTGATTTCTTATTTGTGGATCAAAGATTACAACAACCAAACTTATGGTGTGCCCAATTATCTAACAGGTAGAAGACTCAACTTAAGGTTGGTAACTGCTTTTTAAAATCAACAGGCATTTGTTTATTATTGTGCCATGTTTACAGGTATAGTAGAATGCATGGGCGAAGTGATTGAATTGACTCAAGAACAAAACAATCTTAAGATAACCATTCAATCGCCCATTAGCCATGAGTTGCGCATTGATCAAAGTGTCGCTCACAATGGTGTATGTTTAACCGTTGTTGCATGTGATCAACAGACTCATACGGTAACTGCTATACACGAAACCTTAATTAAAACAGACTTGTCACAATGGCAAATAGGGCAGAAGCTCAACCTAGAAAGGTGTTTGGCAGCCAATGCGCGATTTGATGGCCATATTGTTCAAGGGCATGTAGATACCATTGCTAAATGCACACATATTACAGATCAAGGCGGCAGCTGGTTGTATACCTTTATATATGATCATAGCGGAATAACGGTCGAAAAAGGTTCTGTTACAGTAAATGGTACAAGTTTAACAGTTGTCGATAGTAAAGATAAACAGTTCTCTGTTGCCATCATACCTTATACTTATGAGCATACTGTATTCCATCAATTGCAGGTTAACAGTATCGTTAACATTGAATTTGACATCGTTGGAAAGTACATTCAAAGGCTTTTACAACAGCAAATAAGTCATTAAACACATGTTTTTAAGTTTAATTGTAGACTCAATTACAAGAAAATGAAGGCCTTACAGGGGTTTTTTAACCGTCTTTGAATAAAAAAAAATATTTTTTTACCAAGGAATATCAAGGGGTTTCAAACTTAACTGCATAAAAATCAATAATTTATTTGTCAGTTTCAACTTTACCATTACCTTTGCACTCCCGTTCTGAAAAAGCTGTACTAAATTTAAGACTTAGAAACACAAAGAGTCCTTTAATCTTTTAAAAAGATTTTTTGTGAATTCAAATTTTTATATTACTTTTGCACCCCCGTTCTGAAACAGACCGTAAAGTGTAAAAGCTGGTCTTCAAAAAAAAATAAAAATTTTATTTGGAGATTTAAAAATTAGTCTTACCTTTGCAGTCCTTTTTTTAGAAAGGAAAGTTCTTTGAAGTTTAAAGAGAAGGAATAGCGGACCTCAAAATAATACTTTGAGAAAAAGTCAGAGACAAATTTTTTACAATGAAGAGTCTGATCCTGGCTCAGGATGAACGCTAGCGGCAGGCCTAATACAT
>JBEIKN010000127.1:0-5739 GCA_040379725.1 Flavobacteriales bacterium | reverse complement strand
TGTATGCATCTGGAAAATCCCCATTGGCATCTACTACCTTTTCCGCCATCCATTCCCAGCGTTTAAAGGCTTTCCAGCCGCTGCCTTTTTGAATAGGCTTCTTGGACCAATACAGCTCAAATGCTCGCTTGGTCTGCTTGAGATTAACCTTATGATCCTGCATCATTTGAATCCAATAAGGATGCTCGATGGTATCTTGGGTAGTTTGAGCTTTTATTGGCTCAAATACATATAACGACAAACAAAATAGAAAGGTAATTTTAACTTTCATAGACTCTATACAAATATAATTTTTTAGCGGTAATATAAAAATCGTAGTATATTGCAACCATGTTAATCAGTTTTCAAGGTGTTTTAACCAATGCCGACGATAAGATTTTCAGTTCAGAAAGCCGTATTTACAAATACGGAGATGGGTTTTTTGAGACCATTAAGGTCATCAATAAAAAACCACAACTATTTGATTTACACTACCAACGCATTCAAAGGGCCTCAAACTTTTTTCATTTGCCTTTACATGAACGTTGGACTCAGCAATATTTCGAAGACCAGATTGAGTTATTATGTCTCAAGAATGGTTGGACCCATGCCAGAGCACGCATTGTCTTTTACAGAGATGCTGAGGGTTTTTATGCACCCAACCGTAACAAATGTTGTTTTCTGATCGAAATGTCTGAACTCAAAGGCAATTATCCAATCAATGATAAAGGTCTCAGATTAGGTGAATATGGTATGATACTCAAACCTTCCAATTTTTTGAGTTTCTTTAAGCCACTCTCTGCCATACACTATGTTTTGGCTGGTATATCTGCCACCGAACAGCAAATGGATTCAGTGCTTTTGTTTAATGAACAAGGGCGAATTGCAGAGGCCTATAATGCCAATTTATTTTTAGTTCAGGGCGATGAAATCATTACACCGGCTTTATCTGAATATTGCTTAGATGGCGTTATGAGACATTACATCATTCAAAAGCTCAGACAATTGGGCTACAAAGTGACTGAAACAGCTGTCACTGAAGATGATGTACTATCGGCTGACGAGCTTTTCATTTCTAATGCAACCAGAGGGATTTCATGGGTGGAAAGTTACAAAGACCAACACTATGGTTTCTCTAAGGTGTATAAAATACACGCAGACTTATTTGGATTGTAAAAATGTTCTAGTTGATTTTCTCAAATAGAACAATGTCATACATACTAGGATTATCTGAAGGCTTTTCAAATCCTTCTATGCTATGAATTTGCTTGTAATTTGGATTCGCTTTTAACCATGACAAAGGCATATTGCCCTCTCTGACAGCAGAAAACCCATCCCATATCACGATTACCCCTTTGGCCGCCCAATCGTTTTTTTGATCTATTGACCAAACCCTATAAGATGACTTCAAGTCATATGGATCCTTATCAAAATATACATCGAAAAATGGCGATTGATGTATGATAGGCCTATTCATAAGTTTATTACTCTGTAACCATTCACCCGCTTTAATAAAATTCTTTTGGGTTTTATCTGCCACTACAGTTATGTCATGATAGTTAATTGGATAGGCATAATTGGACACTTTGTAGGCAGTGTAAATCACAATAGGCACTAACACACCATAAATGGCGGCTTGAATCTTAAGTCGGTTGGTTTTAACCAATTGGTAAATGAGATAAAAGTTAGCAATGGCTATATTAGGTACGATTACCGCCATTACTCTGGTTAATCCGTGTGAACCTAAAATACCCAAATAATAAATTAAACTGTGGGCAGAAAAATAAGCCCAAAAGATGAGTAGATTCAAGAGCCAAAAAGATTCAAATTTCTTTTTTACGATTAAACGGAATAGAAACACACTATTAGACAGCACAAAAAGCACTGTCATTGGCAAGCCAAAAATCAACCCAGATTGTTTGACGTAATGTAATAAACTCCCACTGCCTGGATCAAATGTGCCTTCAACTTCTTGTTTCCAATATGGATTTTCAGTGATGATCCATAAGATTTTATGGGTAATCACATACCCCAAAAGATTCATACATAAACTGCCTAGTATAAGATATGGCAGCAATTTGTACTGTTTTTGAATCAATAAAAAGAGCGCGATGGCCAATACGATTACAAAGCCTTCAGTCCTAACAAATGGCAAAAAAGAGGCTAGACTAATGGCAGATTTTTTATGATCATACCCCCACAGACTCATGACGCCTGAAAGCATCAATACATTAAGTGGCTCTGTTAATCCAGAAATGGTATTTGTAAATAAAATTGGGGTAAAGGCTAAGATTGCTACGATGGACCATGTATGATTGAAACCCATTTTCCTGACAGTTAAAGCCAATAACAATCCACTAACCGCTACACACAAAACATTAAACAATATGAGTGCTGTAAATCCAAATTGACATATAGCAAAAGTCAAACAAGTAAAAACAGGTTTGTTCCACTGGTCAAGAAAAAGTTCATGGTGTTGTATGGCACATTTAGATATCAAAAAGTGGTTCCAAGAATCTAAACCACCTTCTACGCCTTGACTTTGCGCAAAAACAAATAAGAATAAAGCCAATACCACCGCAAAAGCCATGTATATGGCCAACAAACCTCTTTTAATGTTGAACATCAATTGGCGTAAAATCTAAAAACCCTGTCTAGGCCTTGCTTGTCTGAACCAAAATACACCGTGTGGGTGGTTGTTAAATTCACAAACAAATGGTTGACCAATCCCCATTGATACGTGTATGTATCCTCCATATAAATGTAAGGTGGAACAATATCAGAATCTGCATCTGGCTTTTTCTCATTCAAAAAGGCATAATAATCATCTTGTAGACATTCATTGTCTTCTGAATTGGTTCTAATTTTACCTGCAAAAAACACAGAATTTGGATACTTAGCCTCTTTATAAGGCTTGAACATACATGATTTCTGCAAATTATTACCACCAAATGGGTTGACGATTTCTCTAGCTAGACTGTATGTGGTTTCAAGATTATAGGAATCCCCCGCAATATTGAATAATTCTAGTACCCTAGGAATGACAGCATATTCCACTTTTTCTTGATCGTGGTAATATAAATAATAGTACTTCAAAGCATTTGAGTCTATTGTTTGATTGCGATATGATAGCTTGATATTCTGAATCAATATACTGGCGAAAAGTTCCCAATTACTTAATTCGACAAACTCCCCTTTGTTGGTAAATACTAATTTATAGGTTTCGGTTTTCAAAAAATTACTTTGTGTGCTTGGATCATTGAAGGATTTTCCATTAATGATAGCATCTGCAAAATTAAAATCCATTAAGACTTGAGAATCATTTTTGTCAGTTACATTGAACACCATATAGCTGGTGTCATATTGTAAATAATAAAAAAAACCATTGAAGTTTTGGCGAAATTTAGTTTCAACCAACTGATAGACCATTCTATCCCCTTTTTTGTAGCTAGGAATAAAATCAATTGGCGATTGATCTTGAGCAAACAATGAATTCCCCAAATTTGACAAGACAAATACAATGACTAAAAAAGGTGCTTTCATTTTATATTCAAACATACGATAATTTTCAAAAAGAATTCAACTAGATTTTAAATTCAGAGGTAGTATGGAATTCAATCTTAGGATTTTGTTGAATAGCGGTATTTAAAATCCATGCAGTTTCTGCCAAAAAGACCCAATTACCATCTTTGTCTTTAACGATATTCTTCTGGCGGTATTTGCAAAACTCGTCAATAGCCAATTTATCGCCAGTCATCCAACAAGCTTTGTGAAAGGCCCTAGCTTCAAAACGACATTTGGCATTGTACTCATGTTCTAAACGGTATTGAATCACCTCAAATTGAAGTTCTCCAACAGTTCCTATGAATTTTCTGTTACCAGGTTCTTGTCTGAACAACTGTGCAACACCCTCATCTGTCAATTGCTCAATGCCTTTTTCCAATTGCTTTGATTTCATCGGATCAAGGTTAATCAACTCTTTAAATATCTCAGGAGAAAACGACGGAATGCCTTTATAAAGCATCTTTTCGCCTTCAGTCAAAGTATCCCCTATTTTAAAATTACCCGTATCGTACAAACCAACCACGTCGCCAGCAAAGGCGTCTTCTAAAAGCGCTTTGCTATCTGCCATAAATGTAAATGGACTTGGAAATTTCATGTTCTTTTCTAGTCGAACATGATAAAAAAACTTGTTGCGCTCAAACTTTCCAGAGCAAACCCTTAAAAAGGCAATGCGGTCTCTGTGACGCGGGTCTAGATTGGCATGTATTTTAAAAATAAATCCGCTGAATTTGTTTTCATCAGGCTCAACCATTCTTGTATCGCTCATTCTAGACTGAGGGAATGGTGCAATCTCCAAAAACTTTTCTAACAATTCTTTGATACCAAAATTATTTAATGCAGACCCAAAAAAAACAGGTGCCACTTCGCCACTCAAATAACCACTGACTTCAAAATCTCCATAGACCCCATCAATCAGTTCCACATCTTGACGCAATTTAACGGCATCTTTATCAATCAACTCATCCAATAGACTACTATTGAGGTCTTCTATAACAGTAACATCTTTACTGATTTTGGTTTTATTGGCTTCAAAAAAGTTGATACTTTTATCGTAAATTTTATAAACCCCTTTAAAGTCTCTGCCACCATTGATGGGCCAGCTCATGGGCCTCACTTTGATGTTTAATTTTTGTTCTAACTCATCTAAGAGGTCAAAAGGGTCGCGTCCATCACGGTCAACTTTGTTGATGAACACAATCACTGGTGTGTTACGCATTCTGCACACTTCCATCAAACGTTCAGTTTGCTCCTCTACGCCTTTAACACAGTCAATTACTAGAATGACGCTGTCTACTGCTGTGAGGGTTCTATAAGTGTCCTCGGCAAAGTCCTTGTGTCCAGGGGTATCCAAAATATTCACCAATTTGCCTTGGTATTCAAAAGTCATTACAGACGTGGCAACCGATATACCACGTTGTTTTTCAATTTCCATGAAATCGCTTGTAGCCGCTTTTTTAATTTTATTCGATTTTACAGCACCGGCGGTCTGAATAGCTCCGCCAAACAATAGAAATTTTTCAGTTAAAGTGGTTTTACCAGCATCAGGGTGACTGATGATAGCAAATGTTTTACGCCTATGAATGGCCTCAGATAAATTCACAGTGCGAAATTATTTAAATAATCTTAATTATAACACTTTGAGGCCTTTAATTTAACGCTGTTTTTTTTGAGCATAAAAATTCAAAAAAACACCTTGATATATGCTCAATGAATAATAATTTTGTGCATCGTTTTGAAATTCAAATCCACCATATGGCTTGCCCTCGTTTTTTGGTCATGTACCAAAAACCAATCCGTTGTCCAAAACCAAACCCCCTTGGATATGGATTTAAGTGCCATCATTCAATCTGATGACTATTTCAAAATGAAAAGAAAGCAGGGTAATTCCACCGCAGACAGTGTGACCAAAACCACCCTCTTCTTTAAAGACATTAATGGAGATGCCATAGACGACACAATCGTGATTGCCTATAACGTGCTTAACAGCCGTTACAATATTCATTTCTCTTGTTATCCAGACAATATCTCTCTTGAAAACATCAATGAGTTGCAAATCAAAGACATCTCAGACCTCAAGGGAGACAAATTTCATGAGATGTTATTATTTATTCAATCAGAGGAAAGCTGTTGGGATGAAATTAAACTGTATTCTTGGAACCAACGATGGGTTGAAAAATACAGTGGATTAACTTATCA
>JBEIKN010000126.1:0-5743 GCA_040379725.1 Flavobacteriales bacterium | reverse complement strand
GTTTAAAAAAATTAAGAACTATAGTGGTAACTATAACTTATTGTACCAAAGTAGTCAGTTCGCATTAAAACAACGTCAAGACCAAAACAAGAAATCAGAAGAAAAGAAGAAAGAGTTAATGGACTTTATTCAAAGGTTCAGTGCTAACGTGGCTAAAAGTAAACAGGCAACTAGTCGTCGTAAGATGATTGATAAACTCAATATTGAAGAGATCAAACCTTCAACACGTAAATATCCTGGTATATTCTTTATACAAGAGCGTGAAGCAGGAGATCAAGTCGTTAGCGTTCAAAATTTATCTTTTGAATTAGAGGGTAAACCTTTGTTCAAAGACTTAAACTTTACCGTCAATAAAGGCGAAAAGGTGGCCATTTTGTCAAGAAATCCATTGGCCATTACAAAGTTTTTTCAATGTATTCATGGCGATGAGACCCCTAAAACAGGCGTAGCTGAGTGGGGCGTTACCATCAAACGTTCTTATATTCCAAACGATAATTCAGCCTACTTTGAAGGTGTTGACTTGAGTTTGGTGGATTGGTTGCGTCAATTCTCAAAAGAAAAAGACGAGACCTATGTAAGAGGTTTCTTAGGTAAAATGTTGTTTAGCGGCGAAGAGAGTTTAAAGAAGGCTAAAGTCTTAAGTGGAGGAGAGAAGGTGCGTTGTATGATGAGTAAAACCATGCTAGAAAGCCCTAACTTAATCATTGCAGATGAGCCTACCAACCACTTGGATTTGGAAAGCATTCAATCTTTGAACAACAGTTTTATTGATTATAAAGGCATTTTGATTTTCCATTCACATGACCATGAGTTCATTAATACAGTAGCGAATAGAATCATAGAAATTGGGCCTAAAGGCATGATTGATAAATATTGCAGCTATGATGAATATTTAGAAGACCCAACCGTTCTTGAACGCAAAGCTGGGCTGTATGCTTAAAACAAGTTTGAATTAAAATTGTATCAATAAACATGGGTCGTATAACCTTTCAATTCGAAGAAAAAAATAAAACGGACATCACTGTTGATGTTCAAACCGGCGAAATGGTGCTCGATGTAGCGCTCGACAGCAATGTAGATTTACATCATAACTGTGGCGCTGTATGCGCATGTAGTACTTGCCATATTTATGTTGAGCAAGGGATGGATGCCTTCTCAGAGATGACGGATAAAGAAGAAGATTTTGTTGACCGCGCCCGCAACCCTAAGTTCAATTCAAGGTTGGCTTGTCAATGCGTACTTCAGAAAGATGCAGATATCGTGATAACCGTTCCAGATCAAAGTTTAATCATAGGACATTAATTATGAGTTTTGAATTACCAATATACTGGAGAGATTATGAAGACATCGCTATGGCTTTGTATGAGCGTTTTGGCGATGATTTTACTGAGGCCAAGATATACCGTATCCGTTTCACTGAATTGTTAGAGTGGGTATTGGAAATCCCTCATTTTAAAGGCACACGTGAGGAGTGTAACGAAGGCCACCTAGAGTTGATCCAAAGTACTTGGGTCTATGAATGGCGCGACAATCAAAAATAAATTACAAATCTTTAGCTTGTGCTACTAATTCGGCCAAGTCTAATACTTGAACCTCAGCTTCTTTATTTTGGTGTTTAACACCATCGCTTAACATGGTCATGCAAAATGGGCAGTTTGCTGCAATGATCTGAGCTTTGCTTGCAACGGCTTCTTCTGCTCTTTCAATGTTGATTTCTTTATGGCCATGTTCTGCTTCTTTGAACATTTGTGCCCCACCAGCACCGCAGCAAAAACCATTGCTTTTACAACGTTTCATCTCAACCAATTCAGCATCCAAACTTTCTAGTACAGCCCTTGGAGCAGTATACTCATTATTGGCCCTGCCCAAATAACAAGAGTCGTGGTAAGTGATTTTTTTGCCTTTGAATGCGCCACCTTCAAACTTCAATTGCCCTTTATTGATCAATTCTTGAAGCAATTGTGTGTGGTGAATAACATCATAATGACCACCTAAGGAAGGGTATTCGTTTTTGAGGGTATTATAACAATGTGGGCAAGTCGTAACAATATGTTTAATGCCATAGCCATTTAACGTCGCAATGTTATTCATGGCCAACATTTGAAATAAGAATTCGTTACCGGCGCGTTTAGCAGGGTCTCCTGTGCAACCTTCTTCATTGCCTAAAATGGCAAAGTCAATGTTGCAGTGGTGTAATATTTTGGTAAAGGCCTTAGTGATTTTTTGAGCGCGTTCATCAAAGCTACCTGCACAGCCGACATAAAACAGAATTTCAGGGGTTTTGCCTTCGGCGGCATATTCAGCAACGGTTTTGATTTTAAAATCCAATGACATGTTACAAACTTAATATAATTTTAAGAGATTGATGATTTCATCTCTCACCAAGTATTTAACTTCTTTTTTTTCTTTGATCAAATCTCTGATTTGTGTTGAGGAGATATCAAGAATAGGGGCATCTAATACTTGTATGTTGGGATGTTTAGGGTAGGGGTTGACAAAATTTGGGCTGCGTTTGTATACCCAAATTGGATGCAGCAACAGTTGCTCAATGTTTTGCCATTGAGGCAAAGTTTCAAGGCTGTCTGATCCCATAATCAAGGGGTGTTTTTCAGGCTGTTTATGGGCGCCTAAGGCAAGAATTGTTTGGTAAGTATAGGATGGGGTAGGTAAGCTCAATTCTATATCGCTGACCTCAAAATTTGGATTGTCAGCTATGCTGAGTTTAACCATATCCAAACGCAATCCAACATCATTCAAGTCTGATTTAGATTTTAAAGGGTTTTGCGGTGATACTATAAATTTAACCCGTTTACAATCTGTATGGTTTATGATATACTGTGCAATGTTTAAATGCCCCATATGTATGGGATTGAAAGAGCCAAAAAACAAAGCGGTTTTCATGCCTGTTTGATAAATGATTTAACCATTTGTTCCGCTTCTAAAAGGGTTTTATCCAATTGGTCATTCACCAATACCACATCGTATTGCTTTTCATATTGCAATTCATAATTAGCTTTGTCTATGCGCATTTGCAATTGGTGTTCGACTTCTGTACTGCGTTTTTTCAAACGCTCCATTAACACATCAATACTAGGCGGTCTTAAAAATATCGCTAAAGCTTGGTCTTTAAATTGAGACTTGATTTTAAGTCCTCCGGCAACATCTACATCAAAAATCACTGTTTTACCAGCGGCCCATAATCGTTCCACTTCTGTTCTAAGTGTGCCGTAAAAGATACCATTGTAAACCTGCTCATATTCTAGAAAAGCATTTTCTTCGACTTTTTGGTCAAAGGCGTCTTGTTCTAAAAAGTAGTATTCTCTGCCATCAAGTTCATTGGCTCTGGGTTTTCTGGTGGTTGCTGAAATGGAGAACCCAAGTTCAGGCATGACAGATAACAAATGGTTCACGACAGTGGTTTTACCACTGCCCGAAGGTGCTGAAAAAATGATTACTTTGTTCAAACTGATACAAACTTAAATATAAATATCGACTTGTAAAATGAAGACTATTCAACAAAATAAAAAACCCCGAGGATTAGTCGGGGTTAGTATGTTTATGATTGTTGAGCATTTTGCTCGTCATGCTCAGGCTTAGGCATTAACGCTTTTCTTGAAAGTCTTAATTTGCCGGTTTTTTTGTCAACTTCAATGAGTTTAACTTTAACCATCTCGCCTTCTTTGAATACACCATCCATTTTAGGGATGCGTTTCCAATCGATTTCACTGATGTGTAATAGACCATCTTTGCCAGGTAAAATTTCAATAAAGGCACCAAATTCAACAATACTTCTTACTTTGCCTTCGTATACTTGACCAACTTCAGGAACAGCTACTATGCCTTTAATGATTTTTAAAGCAGCAGCCATATTATCACCATTGTCAGACAGGATTTCAACAATACCGTGGTTGTCAACTTCTGTGATAGAGATGGTTGTATTGGTGTCTTTTTGGATACCTTGAATCACTTTACCTCCAGGTCCGATAACGGCACCAATTTGATCTTTTTCAATCATGATGCGTTCAATTCTTGGGGCATGTGGTTTGTAATCGCTATTGGCTTGGCTTAAGGTTTGGTTCATTTCATTTAAAATGTGCGCACGGCCTTTTCTGGCTTGTTCTAAAGCTTCGAATACCATCTCCCATTTTAAGCCATTGATTTTAATGTCCATTTGACAAGCTGTGATACCGTTTGCAGTACCAACAACTTTAAAGTCCATATCACCTAAGTGGTCTTCGTCACCTAAGATGTCAGTTAAGATTTTGTATTGGCCGGTTTTTTCATCACTGATTAAGCCCATCGCAACACCACTCACGCCGCCTTTCATTTTGATACCAGCATCCATTAAGGCCAAACTGCCAGCACATACAGTAGCCATTGAGCTTGATCCATTGGATTCTAAAATATCACTTACAATACGAATCACATAAGGGTTTTCTTCTGCACTAGGGAAGGCTTTTTTAAGGCCTCTTAAAGCTAGATTACCGTGACCGATTTCTCTTCTGCCAGGACCTCTATTTGGTCTTACCTCGCCAGTTGAGTAGCCAGGGAAGTTGTAATGCAACATTAAACGGCTATAGCCATGTAACATTGGGGCATCTAATAGCTGCTCATCTAATTTACCACCCAAAGTTACCGTGGTTAAAGATTGTGTTTCACCTCTAGAGAAGATCGCTGATCCGTGCGCTGCAGGCAAGTAACCAACTTCTGTCCATATAGGCCTAACTTCATCTAATTTACGGCCATCTAAACGGATGCTTTCATCAAGAATCATTTTTCTCATGGCTTCTTTTTCGACATCGTGATAGTATTTTTTTACTAAGAATGTTTTTTCAGCCAATGCTTCAGGGCTCATTGTTGCCATGTAGGCTTCAAGAATGGCTTTGAATTGAGTCGAACGTTCTGATTTAGGCGCACCGCTTTTAGCCACAGCATATACTTTATCGTAAGTGCTTTCCCAAATGTGTTTTTTAAGTTCTTCGTCGTTCTTTTCATGAGAGTATGCTCTGCTTGGTTTACGACCACCCATTTGCTCACAAAGATCCCATTGCATTTTACATTGCTTTTTAATGGCTTCGTGTGCATATTTTAAGGCTTCAAGCATATCAGCTTCACTAACTTCGCTGCATTCACCTTCAACCATGTTGATGTCATGCTCAGTACCTGATACAATCAGTTCCATGCTGGCATTCACTAAATCAGACTCACTAGGGTTGATCACCAACTGACCATCAATTTTAGCCACTCTTACTTCAGAGATGGGGCCTAAAAAAGGAATATCACTTACCATTAAGGCTGATGAAGCGGCTAAACCTACTAAACAGTCTGGTGGAAAGTTCTTGTCACTGCTGATTAAGGTTAACATCACTTGAGTGTCAGCGTGGTAATCGTTAGGGAATAAAGGTCTTAGTGCTCTATCAACGATTCTTGAGATTAATACCTCATAGTCGGTTAATTTAGCCTCTCTTCTGTGAAAGCTACCAGGAATTCTACCTACAGAGGCGAATTTTTCTTGATAGTCTACAGATAGTGGAAGGAAGTCAACATTTTCTTTGGCTTCTTTGTTTGAAACGACTGTTGCAAGTATCATGGTTTCTCCATACTTTAATACAACACTGCCGTCTGCTTGTTTGGCTAGGATGCCAGTTTCGATTTGGATACTCTTGCCGTTGCCCATATCAATTGAGCTGCGGTATCCTTGTGGTTTATTTGTCATTGTTTTTATAATTACTTACGGTTTTAT
>JBEIKN010000125.1:0-5769 GCA_040379725.1 Flavobacteriales bacterium | reverse complement strand
CGCAAATATGCTGCACAGTTTGATCTGGATGCGGTGATTAGAACAAAACATTATGACCTTATGCCAAATGAGTTGTTAAATGATATGTTAGGTCAAAACAAATTTGTTATTGTGCCAACTTACTCTTGGGCCAAGCTTGATTTTGAATTGATATTGTTGGGGTAATTTAATCCATCAAATAATCATTTTTTGTCTTGGTGTAAGATGTGTTTTCACACACAATTTTCTTTAGCATTCAGTCCATTCAGTAGTCTTTAACTTTTTCTTATCTTTGCGCGATGAATGCAGAGAATAGGCTGAGTGGCGTCGATACACTCAGAACTATAGCCATATGGATCATGATTGTTGCTAACAGCAGCCCTTATGCTTTAGGGGCTGAACCCAATGCAGCATTCAGAATGCTGTGTTCAATGGCAGCGCCCTTATTTGTTAGTTTATCTGGCTACGCTTTATACATCAGTCAAAAAAAACACGGAAGACCCAATTACAGCAATGGTCTGTACATACTGGTATCAGCCATATTGGTCGACGTATGCTCTTGGGGCATTTGGCCGTTGCACACCTTTGATGTGTTATACCTCATAGGCATTGCATGGCTGCTCAACAGCTTTTTATACCCCAAAAGCATGCTTGTAAAATGGTCCGTATTGGTCTCAATCGGACTCATCAGTATACTAATGCACCAAACCTTTTCTTACAGATTTGAAAACACCGATTTATCTTTAAAAACCATTCACGATTGGCACTTTAATTGGATAGCCTGGCAACGATTATTACTGGATGGCTGGTTCCCATTGTTCCCCTGGTTAATGTTGTCTGTATTAGGCCTCATACTCGCCCAATGGTCAGACCAACAAACAAGCTTTAAGCCCATCAGATTTTACTCATCGAGCCTAGTATTCATCGCTCTGTTTATATGGCATTCAATCCAAACTACAACAGCCCCCTTGCGCGAAGGGTATATTGAATTGTTTTACCCCTTAAGCCCAGTCTTTTTAGTATGCGTCGTTGCACTGATGCTTATGTCCAATGACATCATTCACTGGTTTAAACAACAACATTGGCAATGGGCTAGATTTAACATGATTGGCCAACACAGCTTGTTTGTGTATATGTTGCATACCCTCATCATTTCAAAGCTCATCAGTCCATATGCCGGCGAACTCAATCCCCCAGCTTTTGGATTATTAATGCTCGTGTTCATTGGTTCAATGTACGCAGTGGTATATGCCAAATCTACCCTAGAAAGTAAAGGCTTGTTTAAAGCATGGCCTAAACCATTGTTAAAGTGCTTAGGGCTTAAAGCCTAAACCCAACAGGCAACAGCCGCCTTTTTAAATGTCTTTAAAATGTAGTATTTTTCAAAAAAATTTGACAACGCATGTCTACTGCCTCCGATATATTCACCCCTCAATCTTTAACCATTAAACAGCTGTTTAACAATGCTGATGCCTTGTACCAAATCCCCCGTTATCAAAGACCCTACAAATGGACAGACGAACAGGTAGATAAACTCTGGGACGATATTACCGAAGCATATGACAACCAAACAGAAAGTTACTTTTTAGGTTCCATCATCACCGCTGCGCCTAAAGACAACTCTTCCTACAGAGACATTGTGGACGGTCAACAACGCCTTACCACCCTCATGATTTTGTTTACAGTTGTTAGAGATCTATGCCCAGACTTAAATGCATCAGAAGGAGCAGATCCGCAAGTGGTCAAACAAAGGGTCATCAAACAAGCCATCATTGCCGACGAAGAATTCAATCGCTTAAAACTATACACCCACATTCAGCATCAAACGGATTTTGAGCAACTCATTGTTTTAGCCGATACCTCTAAAATAGAAAAGCCCAAAAAAGCACAACTGCAACAAGACGATTCGCCCAAATACAAATTCCTCAATACGGCAGCTATTTTCAAAACCAAAATTGCCGAAAAATCACCAGCCTATATTGGTGGACTCATGAATTATTTGTTCAATGCTGTAAGGGTAATTCGCATAGATTGTTCGAGTAAGGAATTTGCCATTAAACTCTTTCAAGTTTTAAATGACAGAGGCTTGGATTTAAACGCATCCGATCTGATCAAAAGTAATTTGATTCAGGCCATAGAGAGCAAGTATAAAGACCATCCAGATTTATTGCAGATCAAAGAAAATCATTTTATGCAAGAGTGGAATGCCATTGAGCAAACCATAGCACCTTTTGATGATCATCTAAATGATGTCTTTGTATTGTATTTGTATTACAGCTTAGGGAGTAATCCAAAACGCTCTGTATACGATGAGCTCAGTGCTGTTTTTAAACCACATGACCCCTTAGAAGTGATTGCTCAAATTAAACAGTTTGTTGGCCATTATAAAACACAGTTGTGGGAAGCTACGGACGAAAACATCTATGCCTTATGGTATTTAAGATGGCAAACGTTTTGGAAAAGCATACTTTTAAGTGCTTATCAAACCAATTATGCTGAAAGCCATGCATTGCCCAAATTGCTCAAACGCTTTTATTATTTGAATTGGATAGCGGGCAAAACTTTGTCTTCCGTTAAGCAAACCTCGTTTAATCTGATTGCTGAGATCAAAAAAGGCAGTCCGTTCAGTGTGTTGGAAGCATTGGTAGAACAACAGCTCAGTGTGCATCATGTTATGCCGGCAGCACTAGAGGCCCTCAAAGGCGATGTCTATAAAGAGTCATGGTGCAAGGCATTGTTTTGTTTGTTAGAATACAACGCCTCCGATAAGAGCAAATTGTTATTCATTCCGCATACCCAAGACCTGCATTTAGAACACATCATACCAAACAAATATGCCAACTTCGCAGAGTGGCAGCACATCAGCGAATCCCTGTTTAATCGCTGGGGTCAAACAGCCGCCAATTTAACTTTATTAAGCGGTAGCAAAAACATAGAAGCAAGCGACAATCCCTTTCACATCAAAATGGATGTCTACAAAGGTTTGGGTCTACACCTGCATAAAAATGATAAGGTAAGTGCCTTTATGATCACCCAAAAAATTGTGAACGATTTTGATCAAAACACCTATCAACAAACTTGGAACGAACAAGCCATTAACGACCGTTGGGCATGGTTCTGTAAAGAAGTTTCTGAAGTATTACAAATTACAATGCCCACTAATTAAGCATCCATAACCATGAAAAAAGCCATACTGTTAAGCTTGATGTCTTTTGTCTGTTTTCAGCAAACTCAAGCACAAATTTTAAACCTCGACCGTGAAAATGTACCTGATAGTCTCCGGAAAAAATGGGCTGTTTTAGGGGCGTTCAATTTTTCATCAGACAAACAAAAAAACAATCTGAATGACTTAAACGTGTCGTTTGAGATGGACCGTTATTTTAGCCGTAGTAAGTATACCATTTCATTGGTGGCTAAAAACGATATGGTGTACAATGGTAAAACCCAAATTCAAAACGAAGGCTTGTTTTCATTAAGACTCAGAGACAATGATTCAAGGAAATTAAGTCCTGAACCGTTTATTCAATACCAATGGAACGGCGCTTGGGGCATGTTGTCAAGGTTCATTTATGGCGCCAATGCTCGGGTGAAATTGTTTGACCGAAAAGGCATTGACGGCTATTGTGGCGTAGGGGCATTTAGTGAAAACGAACGTTGGAATTGGGCCATGGTTACAGACCCAGAATACGCCACTAAAACGGGCGATACCACCCGACAAATTTTCAGAGCCAATGTGTATTTAAAGACGTCATTTAAAATCACTAAGAACATTGACTTTGCAGGGATATCTTATTTGCAATTGCCATTAAACAATCATTTTACCGCTTACCGATGGTCTATTGATGCCAATGTATATTACAAGTTGAACGATAAATTTAATTTGTTTTTTCATTGGGACCACATCAGAGATGCCTACCGTTTGGTACCTGTTAGCAGTTATTTATACAGCTATGCTACTGGCTTGCAAATTGCTTTTTAAAACAAATTCACACTATGAAGACTACACTACTTAAATGCTTTTTTGTTGTTTGCCTAGGGGCTTTAACAGCTTGTAATACCAAACTACCCAACAAGAACAACTCAGAGACAGATCAAACCGAATCAGGCGAAACTGAGTCTGAGGAGTCTGATGAATTGTATGGCGGTAATGACGAGGTAGAGCCGCTCAAACAAGTGGATTGGAAAGACGGCAATACGTATTCTTATGCCTATACAGAAGAGATTCAAAAAACGGATTCGATGGGCAATCCTTATACCATAACGGTTTATAAAAGTGCTAAGCCAGATGACTCTGAAGTGACCTGCGATACCAAAGTGTGTAAATGGTGCGGTAAAGAACAATACGCCAATCATTTTGTGATCGAAGAATATCCTAACATCAATTGGTTGAGAGGCGAAGCTGATTTGTTGTCGGTATTCAGTATGATGTATTTGATTTTCGACAACCAAAAGTATTTGGATTTAGACAACAACAAAGTGCGGACTGAATGGCGGGTAAACTGCGACTACAGTGGCCCTGATGGCTTTTGTAGTTTAAAGTGTGAGAATGAGTACAAGTATAGATAAGCATAAAAGACTAAACAGATGAGATTTATTAAGAATTTTTACGATAAGATTGGATTTGGGTCCATTGGGATAGGTTTTGATGGCTTGGTGTTACACACTGATGCCAGCGAGTGGATCGATCGTGCCATGCCCTATGTGATTGCTATTACCGCTAAGATTTTATTGCTCGTATTGGGTTTTTATTTGATTAAGCTGTACAATCAATCCAAACAAAATGAACTAGAGGATTTTGATGTGAACACAGAATTGGCCAAACGTGCAGCGATGGTCAAAAAAATTAAGCGTTTTCATTGGTTTGTTTTAATTGTATTGGTCTACCTTTCAATCGCCATGAATTGGGGCAATGAACCGGGCAGTGGGGGTGGTATTGCCTTGTTTATGGTCATCGCTTGGGTCTTAATCATTTGGCCCATTATCCATTTTCAAGGTAAATCTTATGTAGATGCCAAAAAGATAACCGATATCAATGCACTCAAGGACAGACAGGTGTTAATCACTCATTTAATTGATTTGTCCAAACTGCAGTACAAAAAAACACTTAAATTATTTTTGTGGCTTTTACTATTGGGGCCAATTATTTCTGCCATGTTTCCAAGTGTGATAGGCGAAACTGAATCTGGCCCAGCCTTTGGTTCAGCCCTTTTGTTTATTGGTTTTATTACTTTCATTTTGTGGATTTCAAGCTTGTTCAAACGACGTAAAATCAACAAAGTTAAGCAGTATTATTTGACACACCCTGAGGCCAAAGTATGGGCTTCAGAAGAAGATGAAAATGCTTTAAAATTAAGCATCGACGATAAGCAGATTGAGGTTGGAACCATATTTCTCCCCATTGCTTTGGAAACATGCTGTAAAATCATCAATCAAGTGAGTGAAGATGACATGGATTATGTGTCTGAAAGGTCCAGCACAAATCAAACAGCAGAGTCTGTTGATGACGGATTGACCTTGACAGATGCGGCTGAAGATACTACGACAGAACACACAACGGTTAGTGTGCAAGATATTCCTGCGCAATTAAAATTCATGCCTTCTGGTAAAGGGTCTGCGTGGTTATTTTTACTGGTAGCCGTATTGTTGTTGCCTATTTTAGGGGTTTTACCTTTTGTGTATGCCTATGCCATTTGGTATGTGCCAATGCCATATGTTTTGGTCATTATTGCCTTGGTATTTGGGGTCGCCATAGGGTATACTTGTAATTGGTTGGTAAGGGTACTTAAATCT
>JBEIKN010000124.1:0-5789 GCA_040379725.1 Flavobacteriales bacterium | reverse complement strand
GGGGATAGGGGCCCACCTCCGTTTCACTCTGGTGGGCGAAGTAGGGGTTAGTGTATATTCGTCATAAGAAACACCAATTGCTGTAAATGATAACTTAATACCACTGGTGCCTACATCCTAAATCCTAATGCCTAATGCCTAATGCCTATTGCCTAACGCCTAATGCCTGCACCCTATTAGGGGTCAGTTTGCCGGAGATGTTTCTCAGTTCCTTCGAAATACCGACATCCGGCATCCGGTCTCCGATAACCGATAACCGGTATCCGATAACCGGTATACGTCTCCGGTATTTCGTCTCCGGTATTCGGTATACGTCTCCGGTCTCCGGAATCTCGTCTCCGGTCTCCTAAACCCTAATCCCTATAGGAGCTCCATTCCCCACATAAGTGAACAAGTACTTCAACGGCTTTTTCCATGTCTTGCACGCTGACAAATTCTTTGCGGGAGTGTATGGCCATTTCGCCAGTGAATATATTGGGGCAGGGCAGGCCCATAAAGGATAATCGAGAGCCATCTGTGCCACCTCTAATGCTTTCTATTTTAGGTTGTATGCCCGCCTTGATGTATGCATTTTGCGCATGAGTCATTACCATAGGAAACTGATCAAGGATTTCTTTCATGTTTCGGTATTGCTCTTTAATGGTCATGGTGTATGAACTTCCTGGGAAATGGGCAATGGCTTGTTCGGCAATGCTTTTTAATTGATCTTCATACACTGCCAATTGGCTCGTTTTAAAATCCCTTACGATAAAATGCACATTGGCGATTTCAATCGTGCCATCAAAATGAACTGGATGCACAAAGCCTTGATCGCCCTTGGTGTGCTCTGGTGACCATTGGTCTTTAGGCAATAAATCGATAAAATGAGCGGCAAGTTTTAAGGCACTCACCAATTTGTTTTTTGCATAGCCAGGATGTGCACTCACGCCATGAAATTGAAAGCTCGCCGCATCTGCTGAAAACGATTCGCCTTCGAGGCTGCCTCTTGGACCACCATCAAGTGTGTAGCCAAAATCAGCGCCTAGTAATTCCATGTTGACTTTGTCAACACCTCGGCCAATTTCTTCATCTGGGGTAAATAAAATGCGAATTTTACCGTGTTCTATTTGCGGATTGTTCATTAAAAAATGAGCTAAATCCATAATGATGGCAACCCCTGCTTTGTCATCTGCGCCCAATAGTGTTTTGCCAGACGCTGTAATGATGTCGTCTCCAATACGTTCTAAAAGATAGGGTTGATCAATTGTACTCAAACTCAATGTGTCATCATCCGCAAATTGGATAGGACTGCCATCATAGTGTTTGTGAAGCACTGGTTTAACCCCCTTGCCTGTAACATCTGGAGCAGTATCAACATGGGCACAAAAACAAAGTACTGGCACATGGTGTTTGACGTTGCTTGGAATACTCGCATAGACATAGCCATGTTCGTCTAGGGTAATCTCTTCTAAGCCCATTTGCTCTAATTCTTGAGCCAATAATCGACTCAAGTCTTTTTGTTTCATAGACGATGGCTGAGATTCAGAATGCGGATCAGCTTCGGTATCGATTTGAACATAGCGCATAAAGCGGTCACATACCGTGTGCTGGTAGTTATTTAAAACAGACATAAAACAATGTATAATTAGGCCTTGTAGGTTACTGATTTAACAGCTTCTACAATTTTATTGACACTTGGTAAGTAGGCGTCAACCAAGGTTGAAGCATAAGGCAATGGAACGTCTTGGCTGCAAACTCTTCTGATAGGCGCATCTAAATAATCAAAGGCGTGTTTTTGAACTTGGTAAGTGATTTCACTGCTAATAGACGCCAATGGCCAAGCTTCTTCAATAATAACAATGCGATTGGTTTTCTTTACAGAATTCACAATGGTCTCATGGTCGATTGGTCTGACTGTTCTTAAATCAATGACCTCTACACTTACACCTTCTGCTTCTAATGCTTTAACAGCTTCGCTTACCCTTAACATCATTTTGCCAAATGATACAAGCGTAACATCACTGCCTTCTTGAACAATATGAGCTTTACCTAACTCTAAAATGTATTCTTCTTCAGGCACCAATCCTTTGTTACCATACATTTGTTCACTCTCCATAAAGATGATTGGATTGCCATCTCTAATAGAAGCTTTTAATAAACCTTTGGCATCATATGGATTAGATGGTACAACCACTTTTAATCCTGGGGTATTGGCATACCAGTTTTCGAAGTTTTGTGAGTGTTGAGCACCCAATTGACCTGCGCTACCTGTTGGACCTCTAAACACCATATGGCATTTGTATTGTCCTGCAGACATGCTGTTCATTTTAGCAGCACTATTGATGACTTGGTCAATGGCTACCAATGAGAAGTTGAAAGTCATGAATTCAACAATAGGCACTAATCCGTTCATGGCAGCTCCAGTTGCTATACCAGCAAAACCAAGCTCTGCGATAGGGGTGTCAATGACACGTTTGGCGCCAAATTCGGCCAACATACCTTGACTCACTTTATAGGCACCGTTGTATTCTGCTACTTCTTCGCCCATTAAGAATATACGGCTATCGCGACGCATTTCTTCGCTCATGGCTTCTCTAAGGGCTTCTCTGAACTGAATTTCTCTCATTGTTGGATTATTTTGATGGGCAAAAATAATCTATGTTATTCGAATTGCCAAACCTCAAGAAAAAGGCAAAAAAGTATACCTTTGCGCTGCTGTTATGGCTAAAAACAAACTTAAAAAATTCAACGCATACAATACCTTTTCAAACACCTTTGATGCCCGCGATCAGTTTAAAGGGAAATGGCATGAGCAAGTGTTTAAAAACAATCAACCAATTACCTTAGAGCTGGCTTGTGGAAGAGGCGAATACACTGTGGGATTAGCTCAGTTATTCCCGGACAGAAATTTTATTGGTATCGATGTGAAAGCTGCCAGGATGTGGCAAGGCGCTCAATTTGCTTTGCAGAATAATTTAAACAATGTGGCTTTTTTACGCATTCAGATTGATTTTTTATTGGAGTATTTTGCCCCAGGAGAAGTGTCTGAAATTTGGATCACATTCCCTGACCCACAGCCTCAAAAGCCAAGGGCAAGACAACGCTTAACCAGTCCACAATTTTTAGGGAAATACATTCAATTGTTAGGGCCTGGTAAAAACATCCACCTCAAAACGGATAGTGATATGTTGTTTCAATATACCCTTGAAACCATTCAGCCATTGCCCGTTCAACTGCATGAAGTGGTTATGAATATTGACGACTTAGATCCAATGCCTCAAGCATTGTCCATTAAAACCTATTATGAAAACATGTGGCGATCAAAAGACATTGCCATCAAATACCTGATGTTTTCTTTTACTGAAGCGGCTCCCAAGCCTCAATAAGGGTGTTCCAGGCTTCATGATTTCGGGTGCCTGGTTTGTCTTCTCTTTCGCCGTGAATACAAACGCCATCCATACTTTCAGGCTCGAAGTGTTCTGTTGTATTTAAAAGGGTATTGAGGTGTTCTTGTAGTTTTGAATAATCTGAAATGTTTTGGCATATGGCCATTTCAAACCCATCTGGTATAGTATCTGACTGATCAAAGACCCCAATCAATTGATAGTTGAGGTTTTTTAGTGCGTCAAGATCTTGATGATTATAGGGGATTTGTATGGTATTGATCCCCAACTCTGAACAAATGTCTTGTATCCAAGAAATTGGTTGATGATCAAATTCAGCGACTATTGTAGGGCCCATTAACCATGATATTATGGCTTTAGCTTGTTGGGGTTCTATGTATTGTGGGTGACTAGGATTAAAATTAAATCCAACGATGTCAGCCCATGCCCCAGCGGCAAATCTGGCATCACTGAGGTTGCTTATGCCGGAGAATTTTAAAACAAATGAACGGTTCATGAAAAAGGTTATTGAAATTGAATGGCTTTAACGGGTTGGATTTTACTGACCATTTGTATTGGTAATAACAAGGCTACACTGCAAAAAAGCACTGTGCCTATATTCACTAAAACAATGTGCCAAACATTGAGTTCAATTGGTACATAACTCAAGTAATAGGTGGCTTGATCAAGTTTTATCCATTGGAAAGTTTTTTGACACCAGGCCAAGCCAATGCCCAAGCCATTACCAACCAATAAACCCAAACTTAAAATGTACAAGGCATGTCTAAAAAAGATGTTTTTAATGAGTTGATTGCGGCTGCCTAATGCCTTCAGAACCCCAATCATATTGGTGCGTTCTATGATCAAGATTAAAAGTGCTGTAATCATGTTGATACAGGCTACAATGGCCATTAAGCTGAGTATAATAATGATGTTTTGATCAAGGTATTCTAGCCATTGAAATATTTGTGGGTTTAAACTCATTAAACTTTCTGCGTAAAGCTCTTGGGGAATTGATTGGTTAAGCGTTTTAGTAGATGCTGCAACGGTTTTTATGTCTTTGCAGTGGACTTCATAGTGCGTGATTTGTGCTTGCTTTTTGGTGAAAATTCTTTGCATCTCACGCAAGCTGCCAATCACAAATACTTGGTCGTTGTCTTCTAAACCGGTTTCATAAATACCTGAAATTTTACAAGGGATTACCCTCAAAGGTTGGTTGATGAAATACACCTTTACCACATCGCCGACTTTGAGTTTTAATTTTGATGCAATCAGTTTAGAAATCAGGACATCACGTTTGTGAAGGCTGTCACCCACCAATGGCATATGCCCACTAGTGAGATGTCGAATCAAATAGTTGCTATCATATGTTTGGTCAATGCCCTTGAATACAATGCCTTCTAGTTCATTGTCTGTTTTTAAAATAGCGGGCCTTGACATAACAGCGCCCAACTGTCTAACAAAACCCAGTTTTAAAATGGCTTGTCTTAATTCAATTTTATCGTCAAAAGGAACATAGTCAAAATTACCTGATGTGCCCGTTGCATGTACCTCAATTTCGCCGTTAAATCCGGTAACTTTTTCAGTGATTTGTTGTTTGTATCCTACAACAATCGCTACTGCTATGATCATGACAGATACACTCAGGCCCACGCCAATCCACGCCAAACGAATGATCAATGAAGCAAAACTTTTGTGTTTGCTCATGGCCAATCTGGATGCTATCATCTGACTGATACTCACCCTGCGAAAATAGGCAATTATTATCTTATCTGTTTAGTATTGTCGGCCCTTCCATTGGTTTTTGAAAGGCAATAAAAAATACAAGGCAGTTAATGGCACTGCAATGCCTAGGTAAAAGTCGTATAAAATGATTTGAGTCCAATGGCTTGTTGCCTGATTAAGCTTCTTATACAAGACATTGAATTGAATGATCTGAAAGAGGTTTTTGATGCAGAATAAGCCAATGGCTAATGGCCAATTAAAAAACCAGATTAAAGGGAAAGTGAAATACCAAGCGCCAAATATGGCGATCATGCAGTGGTAATATAATGGCAGGTCCCATCCGCCTGTTAGCCATCGTTTTCGTTGTTTGAGTAGGCCTTTTAAATGGTCAATTGGGTGGGTGAATACTAAGGCGTTTTCATGAAAAATTAGACCCACTTTAAAGCCATTATCTTTGACGGTTTTGTACAACGCATAGTCTTCTGTGATACTAAAGGGTATTGTGCCATAACCACCGCAAGCTTCATAACAAGAGCGTCTGATACCCATATTGTTGCCCACCACAGTTAAAGGACGCCCAAATTGTCCAAAAGTATGAATGATGCCCATAAAATACAACCAGTCTGTGTGTTGAAATTGCAACAAGAAACGTTTGGTTTGTATGCAAGTAATGCCCCCAACCAAGTCAAGTGATTCAAAATG
>JBEIKN010000123.1:0-5795 GCA_040379725.1 Flavobacteriales bacterium | reverse complement strand
CGAAGAGCGATTGGTTTGGCGTCCTCGCCAAGCAATCAGTTTACTTGTCTCAAGGGTGTTCTTCACCCGTGAGTTGATTTATAGGATGTTATGCTCTAGCGAGATGATACACTCTGAGGTGAAGAACACCTCAGAGACATATGTAATGATAGTTATTAGGGATTGCAGTTCGAAGATCGATTGGTCCACTTATAAAATCATTTTGCGAATGTTAACTAATTGGTTAACTTTGTGTGATGTCTTTTTTGAGAAAGGTGTCAGCTTACAAACATTATTTTTTAGATTTTTATCATGCACAAAACGAAGCACTACAATTAAAAATTGAATGGATATTAAAACTGATTGAAACGACTCAACATGTACCAGAAAAGTACTTTAAACACATTGAAAACACAAAGGGCTTGTATGAAATTAGAATTGAATACAAAAGCAACATTTACAGAATATTTGCTTTTTTTGATAAGGGTCAATTAATCATTCTATGCAATGCCTTTCAAAAGAAAACCAACAAAACACCAAAACAAGCCATTCAAAAGGCATTAAAAATAATGGAGGAATACCATCGTGAGCAAAAAAGTAAACAATAACTTAACGAGCCTAGACCAATTACTTGACAAGAAATATGGCAAAAAAGGCAAAGCCAAACGCGAGACATGGGAAAAGTCATTTGAAAACTTTAAAATTGGCGTCTTGATGGAAGAGGCGCGACTGAAAAAGGGACTAACTCAAGAAGAACTAGCAGAAAAATGTGGCACTAAAAAATCATACATTTCAAGGATTGAAAACGATGGTTCAGACATTCGATTATCAACGCTACTAAAAATCATACACGAAGGCTTAGGTGCCGAATTGAAGATTGTCTTTTGATCGAAGGGGAAAGGGTTTAGGGGTTAGGGGATAGTGATTAGGGGTTAGTATAGAATTGGTCAAAAGCTACACCATTTGCTGTATATGATAATTTAATACCCCTTGTGCCTAAATCCTAATGCCTAACGCCTAATGCCTGTACCCTATCCCTATACCTTGCTGCGAATAAAATCAGCAATGTCTGTTGTAGAAGTACCTGGAGGGAATAGTTTCGCAACGCCTTGCTCATTGAGCGATTGCATGTCGTCATCAGGTATAATGCCTCCGCCAATCAGCAATACATTGTCCATGCCTTTGGCTTTCATGAGTTCTATTAATTTGGGGAATACCGTATTGTGCGCACCAGATAAAATGCTTACGCCGATAACGTCAACATCTTCCTGAAGAGCAGCATTGATGACCATCTCAGGGGTTTGTCTCAAGCCTGTATAAATCACCTCCATGCCAGCATCTCTGAGTGCGGTGGCAATCACTTTTGCGCCTCTATCATGGCCATCTAGACCAACTTTTGCGACCAAAACTCTGATGGGTTTATTCATGATTTAGTGTATGTTTTTTGATAAGGTATCAATGGATTGTTGAATGCGTTGAATGGATTGCTCAACACCTAAGACCACTAATAATTCGAACAAAGGTGGTCCTCCAGCTTCGCCGCTTAAACACAATCTTAAAGGCTGCATAAGGGCACCTGGACTGATTTGCGCCTCTGTAGCCATATGTTTAAACATGGCCTCAATCGTGACGGCATCCGATTGTATATGGGCTTTAAGTGCCTCAGCAAATGTCTTTAAAAAGTCTGAAGCCTGAGCCGTCCATTTCTTTTGGACAGCTTGATCATCATAATGGCTTGGCATTTGAAAAAAGTAAGCGGATTTTTCTGTGATTTCATGTTTGAAATTTACTTTTTCCCTTACCATCTGAACCACTTGTGTTAAGTAGTCATCTGTTGCCGTAAAACCTTTTTCAGCAATACTTGGAGCGATTTCTTGAGCAATCACTTTAGGATCTTTCATCATCAGATGTTGATGGTTAAACCACTTGGCTTTTTCGGGATCAAACTTAGCCCCATTCTTGCTGATTTTTTCAATACTGAACAATTGTATCAATTCATCCATTGAAAACAATTCTCTGTTATCGGATGTGTGCCATCCTAACAAAGCCAGCATGTTTACAACCGCTTCTGGCTCGTACCCTTTTTCTCTGTATCCGCTGCTTATTTCGCCTGTTGCAGGATCTTTCCATTCTAAAGGAAACACTGGGAATCCTAATCGATCGCCATCGCGTTTGCTTAATTTACCATTGCCATCTGGTTTTAAAATCAGTGGCAAGTGAGCAAATTTTGGCATCACAGCTTCCCAACCAAAGAACTTATACAACATCACATGCAAAGGGGCTGACGGCAACCATTCTTCGCCTCTGATCACATGAGTGATTTTCATCGTGTAATCATCCACCACATTGGCTAAATGGTAGGTTGGCATTCCATCGCTTTTGAACAATACTTTATCGTCCATGGCAGAAGTTTGCACAACGACCCAACCTCTGATCAAATCATGAAACCTCACCTCTTCTTTGCGAGGTAATTTTATGCGGATCACATAGGGTTCTCCGGCATCTATTTTACGCTTAACTTCGTCTTCAGGCAAAGTCAAAGAATTTTTCATGTTCATACGACTCACGGCGTCGTATTGAGGAGCCATACCACCTGCTTTAAGTGTCTCGCGCATGGCTTCCAACTCATCTGGGGTATCAAAGGCATAGTAGGCATGGCCTGCATCTATTAACTGATCCGCATATTGTCTGTACATGCTTTTACGATCGCTCTGACGGTAAGGCGCACATGGGCCACCCACGTGAGTACCCTCATCAAATTGAATCCCTGCCCATGTCAATGAATCAATGATATACTGTTCTGCTCCAGGAACAAAGCGACCCTGATCCGTATCTTCAATACGCAAAATCATATCCCCTCCTTGTTGTTTTGCAAACAAATAATTAAACAATGCCGTTCTAACCCCTCCAATGTGCAATGGACCTGTAGGGCTAGGCGCAAATCTGACTCTCACTTTTGACATAAGACTGCGAAATTATAAAAAAAATGCGATTAAACCGCTATTTAACAAGGCTTAACGAAGGCTTCTGCGTTTTTGATACCAATCAGACCCTTGGTGTTGGGTTTGAATGCTTGTACTTGCTCCACCTTGCTGTTGTGTAAAGGCATGTGCCGCAACAATGGCTAAAGCTTCTTGCAAATCTGTATCAGCTTGCGCTTGTAAATACTCTGGTTTGAAATGTAAATCAATGAATTTGGTATCGAATTCCCCTTTAATGAAATGAGGATGATCCATTACCCAACGGCCAAAAGATAAGGTATTGGCAATGCCAGAGATACGGTATTCATCAATGGCGCGTTTCATTTTATCAATGGCATTTTGACGGGTATCAGACCACACAATTAACTTGGCCACCATGTTATCATAATGGATCGGGATTTCCATACCCTCTTCCATACAATCATCAACCCTAATGCCTGGGCCTTGTGGCACTCTGTAAGTTGACAAGGTGCCAATATCAGGCAAAAAATTATTGCAAGGATCTTCAGCACAAACCCTTAACTCAATGGCATGCCCATTGATCTTTAAATCGTCTTGAGTAAAACTCAAAGGATGACCTTCTGCCACTCGAATTTGTTCTTTGACCAAGTCTAAACCTGTGATCAATTCCGTGACAGGATGCTCCACTTGTAAGCGGGTATTCATTTCTAAAAAATAGAAATTCAATTGTTCATCTAATAAAAACTCTACGGTACCTGCACCACTGTAATTGGCGGCTTTAGCGACATTCACAGCTGCCTCTCCCATTTGTTTGCGCAAAGCTGGAGTCAGCACAGCACTTGGCGCTTCTTCGACCAATTTTTGATGACGTCTTTGAATACTGCAATCGCGTTCAAACAAGTAACACACATTGCCATAATTGTCTGCCATCAATTGGATTTCTATATGTCTTGGCGCAGCAACATATTTTTCAATAAACACACTGTCATCACCAAAAGCACTCAAGGCCTCTGATTGTGCCATTTGCATTTGCGATTCAAATTCGTCAACTGAATTGACTATACGCATTCCCTTACCGCCACCACCTGCACTGGCTTTGATTAGTACTGGGAACCCAATCTCAACGGCTACTGTTTTTGCTGCCTCAACATCTGTGATGGCGTCTTTTAAGCCAGGCACCAATGGCACGCCAAATTTTTCAACGGCTTGCTTACTCGCAATTTTACTGCCCATTAAGTCCATGCTTGCAGCAGATGGACCAACAAACAAAATACCCGCGGCTTCGAGCTTTAAGGCAAATTCTGAACGCTCACTCAAAAAACCATACCCAGGATGAACGGCATCCACCTGATGCTGTTTACAGATATCAACGATGGTATCGGCCAACAAATAACTGTCTCTTGAAGGGGGCGGACCAAGTCTGTAGGCCTCGTCTGCATAACGCACATGCAAGGCATTTCTGTCTGCATCGCTATAAACTGCAACGGTCTTAATGCCCAACTCTTTGCAAGTACGCATGACTCTGATGGCAATTTCGCCTCTATTGGCGACCAATAATTTTTTAATTGTACGGGTCATAAATCTATGGCAAATATACAGAATTAAACCTGTTTATTGCGTCGGGTTTAACCAAAAAGGCAATTGACTAACAAAGCGTTTTTGAGTCATGGTTTGAGCGCCGAACTGCGCCAAATGCGAGGTCATAAATTGACAATCCAACATTAAAAAACCATTTGCCAATAGCCAATCTACCAAAAACACCAAACACACTTTACTGGCATCTGTGGCGGTATGAAACATGCTTTCACCGAAAAATATTTTACCCAGAGCAACGCCATACAAACCACCCACCATAGCGCCATCTTTCCATGCTTCAAAACTGTGGGCATAACCCATTTTATGCAGGGCTACATATAAGTCAATGATTTCTTCAGAAATCCAAGTCTCAGATCGATTTGCGCAAGCCCGCATACAGGCTTCGAAATCTGAATTGATTTTCAACTCGAAGGGCGCCTTGCGATAGGTTCTGCGCAAATTTTTGGGTGCATGAAACTTATGAGGATCTATAACGCCTCTTAGTTTAGGTTCATACCAATAAATGGTGTTGTTATCATCAGGATCTGCCATAGGGAATATGCCCATGGTGTAACCGTCTAAAACCTGATGAGCAGTGAGCATGCTTATTGAATCAAATCCACATAAGACAATTGTTTAAAGGCATCTACTCTGGCTTTTAACAATTGTGGGTCGATGTCTAAAATGTTATCAGTACCAAATTTTTCAACACAAAAACTTGCCATGGCACTGCCGTATATAATAGCGCGTTTCATGTTCTCAAAACTGATGTCGTCTGTACTAGCCAAATAGCCAATAAAACCTCCGGCAAATGTATCGCCGGCACCTGTTGGATCAAACACTTCTTCGAGCAACATAGCTGGGGCAAAAAACACTTGGTCTTCGTAAAACAACAACGCACCGTGTTCGCCTTTTTTAATGATCAAATATTTAGGGCCCATAGCTCTAATCACTCTTGAGGCCTTGATTAAACTGTATTCGCCAGACAATTGACGTGCTTCTTCATCGTTGATGGTTAACACATCTACCATGGTTAAGGTTTTTTTAAGGTCTTCCAAGGCTATGTCCATCCAAAAATTCATGGTATCCATCACCACCAATTTTGGACGCTTACTTAAACGACTGATCAAAGTAGACTGAACCATTGGGGCCAAATTTCCCAACATCAAATATTCTGGTGCCGATAATGTTTCTGGCACAATCGGATCAAAATCAGCCAAAACATTCAATTCAGTGATCAGCGTTTCGCGGCTGTTCATGTCATTGAAATAACGTCCCCTCCAAAAAAAAGATTTTTCG
>JBEIKN010000122.1:0-5900 GCA_040379725.1 Flavobacteriales bacterium | reverse complement strand
CACGCCCTCTGTCCTATCACATGGCATGCTCATCCTAAGCCTCGGCCCTAAATCCTAAATCCTAAATCCTAAATCCTAAATCCTACACCCTACACCCTATACCCTTCTTTAAGGGGTCAGGGATTAGTGTATAGTTAGTTATAAGCATCAGCATTTGCTTTAAATAATAACCTAGTTCCCCTAAACCCTAAATCCTAACCCCTAATCCCTAATTCCTAAATCCTAACCCCTAAACCCTATCTAGTGATTGCAGTTCAAAGAGCGATTGGTTGTGCGTCCTCGCCAACCAATCATTACGTCATCGCCAACCAATCATATAGCCACATTCCTTGGGCTTATTTTGTAGAGTATATCAAACCCCTTACCTTCGTATAACCCTATGATTTCAGATAGTTACATTTGTTTTGATATTGAGCCTTTTTCAATTAAGTTAAAGGTGTCTGAGGCCATTGAGCGCATGCACAAACTTCATGTTGATTTGATGCCAGTGGTTAAAGATGGTCGTTTGATCAATTACGTAGCCATCGAAGACTTAGAAGCGATGGATGAGGGTTCTAATCTTGAGGACATGCATTTGTATGCTCCTGTTTTGCCCTTTGTGACTCTCAATCAACATTTGCTGAGTGTTTTGACCCATCTTAAAACATTGAACGTTTCTCTAATGGCAGTCTTAGATGATCATGGCGTGTATCAAGGGGTTTTGAAAACCAGAGATGTTGTCAAGGCATTGAGTTCAAGTATTAGCATAAAAAACAGTGGCAGTATTATTGTCCTTCGGATCAAGCCGATTGACTATTCTTTGAGTGAATTGTCAAGGGTGATTGAATACGCTGATGCTAAAATCATTGGGCTTTTATTGTTTGAAAATGAAGGAGAAGAAGACCTTGAAGTCCATCTTAAATTGAATACCAGTACTTTGGCAAATTGTTTGTCGGCTCTGGAGCGACATGGCTATCATGTGGCACAATATTTTAATCGAGAAGATGCGCAAGAAGACTTAGACAGTCGCTATGCTAATTTGATGAAGTTTATTGATTTCTAAGCTTTATGAATGCATTGAAGTATCTGGTATTGTTGTGTTTGCCTTTGCAACTGTTTGCCAATAATACAGATACAATTACAATAAAAGACATTGTTGTTAAAGGGAATATTAAAACAGATTTAAACATTGTTTTAAGAGAATTATCCTTTAAGCCTGGCGATGTCATAAGCTGTTGGCCTTGTGTCGCTGATGAAAATCGCCAAAGATTGTTGAATTTATTTTTATTCAACGCAGTAGACATTCAACTCAATCAGTCAACGGTGCTCATTCTGTTAAAAGAACGCTTGTATATCTGGCCAAAATTAGATTTTACAACGGCGGATAGAAACATTAATCAATGGTGGTTGAGTAAAGACATTAAGCGGCTTAACATCAACAGTCAGATTGGTTTTTATAACTTACAAGGACAAAATAAGACCTTGTTGCTAAAGTCACAATTGGGTTACACAACAGCATTCAGTTTGGGTTACAAACAACCTTATATCAATGCCCAAAAAACCATTGGTTTTCAGACCCTTATTCAATACGCGGCCAATAAAGAAATTTGGATACAAACATTGAACGATAAATTACAGTTTTACAACGCCAATGATCAAACTATGATTAAAAGGCTGGGGATTGAGAATAGTTTGATTTACAGACCTTATATCTATACCTATCACTTCTTAGGTTTGGGGTTTAAGCATCTACAAATTTCAGATTCAGCGCTGATGCATCAGGGCAGTCAGCCATATCTATGGAATGGTTTAGCTCGTCAGAATGAATTGAACCTAAATTATCAATTGTTACTCGATAGGCGTGATTATAAGGGTTATCCTACTCAAGGCTATTGGTTAAAAGCACAGTGCGATGTCAACCGTTTTTGGGCAAATGGATCTGCACTTAATTACATGCAAATCAAAGGCAATGCGGCTAAATATGTGCCAATAAGCAAGCACATTTATGGGGCTATAGGGGTGTCAGCTAAGTACAGCAGTTTGAAACATCTGCCTTATAATAAGTTTCAATCATTAGGCTACGGAAAAGATTATCTAAGAGGCTATGAGTTGTATGTGGTTGATGGGCATGCTTTTGTGATCAGTAAACTTGAAATCAAATGGCAATTCATGCAACATACTTTTAAGTTTTTACCTAAAGTGAAGCACTATGAATTTTTGCCGACAAAATTGTTTTTAAGTCTTTTTAATGATGCCGGGTATGTGCTCAATGATCGCAATGCCTTGTTGCAAACAAACAGCAATCAATTGCCTAATACTTTGCTCAATGGCTATGGTGCGGGTCTAAACATTGTGTTATTTACCGATTATTGCGCAAGATTGGAATACAGTTTCAATAAAATGGGAGGGGCGAGGTGGTATGTCAGTTTTGTAACGGCTCTTTAATGTTTGATAATTTCAATGAATTGATTTATCTTTGAATAAAATGAAGAGACTACAAGCTTTCCTGCTTTCAATGTTATTCCTGCTAAGTGGCAGTGGATTAAGTATTGATTTGTCAAGATGCTGTGGGGATTTATCAGGTATTTCATTAAGTATTTCCGCTTCTAATGATGCTGCTGAAACAGATTGTTGCAGCAAGATTAAGGCCATAAAAGCCAAATCATGTTGTACAGATCAGCACATACAAACGGTGATCAACACTGTTGTAGCTAAATACCATTCTAGCATTGAATTTAAACAGGTGAAATTCCAAAAGGAACCTGTATTTGTCTCCATTGACGATAATGGTTTTAGGGAATCTGATTTAGCCTATTTTAAAGCTAATCAGTTAAGATCTCGACAACACCCTGTTCCTATTCTCATTCGTAAACGCGTACTCCAAATTTGAGACAGGTGGAACAATGTTCCATACATCTTAGCGTGTTTTAATCCATTTACACAGTAAATTACAGTGGATTCATGCAACTCAGACATGCCTTCTGAGAAAACAAATTTTAAACAATATTCTATATGAAAAAGAAAATCATTTTAATCGCCGCTCTAGCAGTAGTAGCCGTTTCTGGCTTTGCATTCGCTTACAATCAACAATCTAAATCTTGCTGCGCTACAGCAGGTTCATGCTGCACAGATGCCTGTTGCACAGAGTGTTCTTGTGGCGATGAGTGCACTGGTTCTGACTGCTCTTGTGGTTGCACCTGCTGCAAATAATTAGACAATTACATAAAAAAAGCCTCAACATATGTTGAGGCTTTTTTTTTATCCGTTCATGCTGACCAGGAACTCTAGGTTGCTTTTGGTGCCTTCCATGTATTTGAGCATGGTTTTCATGGCTTCTTCGCTGTTCATGTCTGCAAGGTGGTTTCTGAGTACCCACATCTTTTGTAAGGTGCTTTTGTCAATTAACATGTCTTCGCGTCTTGTACTCGAGCTAACAATATCAATGGCAGGATAAATACGTTTGTTGCTAAGCTTTCTGTCCAATTGCAACTCCATGTTACCGGTACCCTTGAACTCCTCAAAAATGACTTCATCCATTTTTGAACCAGTATCTGTTAATGCAGTGGCGATGATGGTTAATGAACCACCATTTTCAATGTTTCTGGCTGCACCAAAGAAACGCTTAGGTTTTTGGAGTGCATTGGCGTCAACACCACCTGATAAAATTTTGCCTGAGGCTGGCTGAACCGTATTATACGCTCTTGCTAAACGTGTAATGGAGTCTAATAAAATGACAACATCATGTCCTGATTCAGTCAAGCGTTTGGCCTTTTCTAAAACGATGTTAGCGAGTTTGACGTGTTTGTCTGCAGGTTCATCAAAGGTAGATGCTACCACCTCAGCTTTAACACTTCTGGCCATATCTGTTACCTCTTCAGGTCGCTCATCGATCAATAATATGATCATGTATACTTCAGGGTGATTGGCGGCAATGGCATTGGCTAGGCCTTTAAGTAATTGGGTTTTACCTGTTTTTGGTTGTGCGACAATCAAACCTCTTTGACCTTTGCCAATTGGCGAAACCAAATCAATGATTCTATTGCTGTAATTGTTGTCTTTATCAACCAAGTTTAATTTTTCCTCAGGAAATAAAGGGGTTAAGTGTTCAAAGCTCACACGGTCGCGGATTTGCTCTACCGTTTTGCCATTGATGCGCTCCACTTTAACCATGGCAAAATATTTTTCACCTTCTTTTGGTGGTCTAATGGAACACAATACTGTGTCACCAGTTTTTAAGCCATGTGAACGCACCTGATGAGGCGCCAAATACACATCATCTGGAGATGCCATGTAGTTGTAATCAGAAGACCTCAAGAAGCCAAAACCGTCAGGGACAACTTCAAGCACGCCTTGAGTTGTTACAACACCTTCTAATTCTAATAATTGTTGAATTCTATCGCGTTTGGCAGCTTCGCGTTCTTGTCTTTCTTTATCAGCTTTTTCGCGTTCTTGTCTTTGTTGTTCTCTGTGCTGATGGTCCTTGTGATGATTGTGCTGAGGCTCTTGTTCAGGCTGAATGATAGACTCAATCGTTTGATCGTTGATAACATTTTCAGAAATTGGATTGATAATAGTCTCAATAGGTTTGACAAAATCCTCTTCAATAACATTGTCTTGAAGGATGATTTCGTTGTCTAATCTTTGAGTGTCTTCATCAACAATGGCTGATGTATTAACAGCAGGGCCGTCAGCGTCTTTCTTTTTAGGATCTTTTTTAGTCCTTGGACGTTTTGCTTTTGCCTCTTTGCTTTCAGGTTCTGAATTTTGAAGGGCTTGAATGCGTTGAATCAAGTCGGATTTTTCCATGTCTTGGGCGCCTTCAATGCCTATGGCGCTGCCAATGACACGCAGTTCATCGACTGATTTTTCTAATAAATTGTTACTATCCATTGATGTATATAGATTGATAATGCTTAAAAAATTTGGAGAACCAAAAAGTTTGAGGGGTGGATGAAGATGATGAAATCAATTACAGGCGAATGCCTCTTCAACACTGCAATAATACAAAAATTCTATAACAAACCAAGCATTTAATTAATGCTGTTCGGATTTTTCAATGGCTTTCTTACGTTGGCCTTTGGTAAATGGAATAGGGATGTACTTTGCTGGATTATTGTTGAGATCTTTAATGAGTTTATCGAGGTCTGTTGCACTTGCGTTCAATTGATTGTACAGTGATTTGTCGTTAACCAATAAGCCAATTGAACCTTCTCCATTGTTGATTTTGGTCATAATGGCACTCATTTGTTCTAAGGTATTGTTAGCGTTGTCAATAGTGGCCTTGACCTTTGCTGCAGCCAATTGGTCTGAAGTGGATTTTAAGTTGGCTAAAATCAAATTGATGCGGTCGTTGTTGTTGCGCAAATTCAAAGTAATGCTTTCAACATTGCTCATCATGTTGTTGAGCTTTGGCATGTTTTGTTCGAGTAAAGCAGAGGCATTGTCACTTGTTCGGGTAAATGATTTTAGGGAAGTATTTAGATTAGCAAGGCTTTTGTTCAATTCGCCGCCACTCAAAAGGCTATCAAGTGCAGAAACAATGCTGTTGATTTTAGCGTTCAAAGGTTTGAATACATTGCTCATGGATTGAACTAAAGTAGTGTCTGCAACAGTATTGAGTGTTTGGCCATTTTCAGCTAAACGATCCGATTGACTAAAAATTAAATCAAGTGATTTGCCACCTAGCAGCTTGCTGCTCACCTTAACACTTGATCCTTGGGGAACGTCTATATCCTCATTGATAATAAAATGCACTTTGAATTGATGGCCTTGTTCTTTAATTAATTCAACTTCTGAGACATTGCCTACCTTGTAGCCATTGTACAATACTGGGGTGGAGGTGCTGATTTCACTGACGTCAGGTACGATGGCGTTTAGTATGTATTTTTTAGAAAAGAAACTGCCTTGCCCTGCCAGGAAAT
>JBEIKN010000121.1:0-5973 GCA_040379725.1 Flavobacteriales bacterium | reverse complement strand
CGTGTTGTTTTTAGCTGCAATCAAAGCTTTATTTTGAGTGATTTCATTTTGCATTTGGATCTGAGTCTCTTGACATTTTTTGAGCAATTCAGCATCGTTGTTATTGCTAGAATTGTTGCAATTTTTACAACAATCTTTTAAGGCATTCATTAAACTGTCAACTTTATATGAGAGCGCATAATTTTTAGTGTTAAGCTGGTTAATGGTTTTGCCCATTGCTTGCATTTCTAGTTTCAAATTAGCGTTTTCATCTTCACAATTTTTAAGTTTCTGAACCTCGGCATTGTTCTGTGTACTGTTCTTTTTGCAGTTGTCCAATTCGCTAGCTTTTTGAGCCAGAACTAATTGTAAGCTATCGGCTCTTTTTTGAGCAATTTTTGCATCGTTTTGTGCTTTCGCTTTATCGGTTTCAGCAGCTTTCTTACAAGCCTCTAAATCAACCAGTTTGATCTTAATCACCCCTTGTAAACTGTCAATTCTGTTTTGGTAAACTTTTGCATCGTTCTGCGTTTTGGATTGTTGGTTATTGCTGTTTTTCTTGCAAAGATCAATGTCGTTCTGAAGGTATAATAGACGCAATTTTAAACTGTCAATTTGTTTGTTGGCTTGGTTTAATTTTTCTGCATCAGTGCCTTTGTATACAGTGGCATCTGTTTTATTGGCTGCCGCTTTCTTTAAAATAGACACTTCTGATTCTAAGGCCAATTGTTGTTGCTTAGCTTTGTTGAGTTCGTTGTTTAAGCGTAAAATTTCTGCATCTGTCTTAGCTTTGTCTTCGGTACATTTGTTTTGAAGGTTGACTTTTAGAACGGTCAATTCATTGATTTTTTGATTGAGTTGTACAATCTCCAAATCTTGTTGATTGATTTTGTTTTTCAGTGTAGTGTTTTCGTCTTTGAGGATTTGAATTTGAGGGCCACAGTCTACTGGCTTGTTGGTATTTGCTGTTGTCAGGGTTTTTTCGCGGGCATCTAACTCTGCTTGACGTTTATTCAGGACCTGTTCTTTTTGCTTGAGCTCATTTTCTTTTTCCGTTAATTGTTTGTTGTTGTTTTTCTGTACATAAACAGTATCACGACTTTGTTTAATGATAATGGTGGTGTCATGAGCAATCAACTTAATGGTGTCTCTTTGTTTAATGGTATCAACATATACTGGGTCAACAGGGTTCTTATACAAAGTGCCACAGAAGCCTATGCCCATGGCAATACCGCCATAAATGTCTGCACCCATGAATTGTGCATTTGAAGCCACATTCAACAAACCGCCTAAATTATCGCTTCCAAAAAAGAATGGCCCAATGCGGGTATAAGCACCAATGTAGAGGTTTTGATAATTTTCTGAAAGCGTTATCGGCATACTGAATTCAAAGGCTCTGGATTCATATCGCGGAATGAAAGAAAGCATTGATGTGCTTCTGAGTCCTGCAACATTAACCGCCCTTAAACTTTGATTCCAATAGATATTTGCATACACATTGCGTTTTAACCTAAAATCTAATTGAAGGTTGAAAGCCGTTGGAAGGCCTGTGCTGAATTCGCTGCTTTTTGTAGCTCCAATACTATTGAATACAGCATTAATGCTATCAAACCCTACTTGTTGGTACTGATTAAACCCATTCAAAACACTGCTACTTGTATTTAAGACATTGCCTACAGCAGAGTTATAAGCATAAGCGTTGCTGTGTTTATTGTAGCGTATGCCACCAAGGTCATTGATAGCTCCACTGATTTTAAAGTCGTAATCGCTTTTTCTGTCATTTAAATCGCAATACCACCAAGGTGTGATGTTGTAGTTGCCTTTGTGTCTTAGTTCGTCTTTTCTGAAGGTATAATTGAATCCAAGATCAAGGCCTAAACCAGCGCCTCTTGAATTCAAACTGAATAAGCCGTATGGATTATTGAATGGCGTTATGACTGAGTTGTCATCAGTTGAACCATATTTTAATTGACCATTAATGAGGGCGGTATTTTGGCCTAAGCCATTCACAGTGAATTGATCGCTGTATACATAAGCAGCACCTAAACCTCTTATAAATTTTACGGTTGCACCTGCATTAAATGTATGGTGTTTGGTTTGGCTTAAGGTTCCAGCCAAGCTAAAACTCAATTCTTGATACGATTGTGCATTGGCCGAAAATGGTTTATTGATTTGAATGGTCGATCCACTATCGAAACCGTTTTTGGCGGCTCTTGCTGCAGATTCAGGTAAGCCAAAAAACTGGAACCCTGAACGTTGTCTGGTGTTGACAGACATACTCCATTTGGGGCCAACAGGGAATAAGAAAGCAGGTCCCCAGATGTCTTGGTTAAAACTAAATTGTTTGTTTTTGCCGTTCAAGTTTTCGAGAAACCAGTCATTGCTCATTTGCATTTTACCAGTGTAATCTTTATAGCCCATGGCGTATACATTGTCATTGGCCCAATGGTTGAGTTTTAATGGGGCGTTGTAACTTAAATAATTGTTGTAAAAGTTGACACCTCTTCCCCAAAAATTGAAGTAATATTTGTATTTTGAATCTGAAATTGAGGCGGCGTTGTTGTATACACCGTAAGTGCCAGCATAATTACCAGTGGTTTTTCCGAGCCATTGTTGGGCAAATATTGGTTGAATTATGCCTGTAAAAATTAGCGTTAATAGGAGGGTAAATTTTCTGCTCATAAGCAATGGTTTGATTGGTTGAAAATTAAGTTGGCAAGTTAAACCTTGCCTTTCTAATGGGCAAACAAGGATTGTACCAAAAAATAGACGTTTGTAAGCGCTTGAAAACCAGTCGAATATTAATTTAATGTTAAGTAACTCATTTGACAATAATAAGATTTTGTACTATTAACGATTCGTTAACATTGTTCAATGAAGTTTGCAGCATTATGTTCGGATTAGATACAAGCATCGCGATTTTATTCATCATTTGTATTGCTGCAGTTTGTGTATTTGAATTTGCCAATGGCTTTCACGATACCGCCAATGCTGTTGCTACAGTGATTTACACAGGTTCATTGAAACCTACCTATGCTGTGGTTTGGTCTGGTTTATGGAATTTTATTGGTTTATTTTTGAGCAGTTATTGGGGCTATAAAGTAGCCATGGGAATCGTGAATCTTTTGCCTTTAAGTGATATGATTCATCTGAGTACCGGAGAGAGTGTGAGTTTGGTGTTAGGGATGTTGTTGTCTGGTATTGTATGGAACATTGGCACTTGGTACTTTGGTATTCCATGTAGTTCATCTCATACATTAATTGGTTCAATCCTTGGGGCAGGTTTGGTATTCTTTTGGTTACACGGTGGCGATGGTGTTAACTGGTCAAAAGCTGGCGACATTGGTTTGTCTCTGTTATTCTCGCCAATATTTGGGTTTTCAGTGACCATCTTGTTAATGTATATTTTGAGGCGTGTGGTGAAAGAGAAAAAATCCATTTTTAAAGAACCAGAGCCAGGCACGCGTCCACCAATTTGGATCAGAGCAATCTTAATCACCACCTGTACTTTGGTGAGTTTCTTTCATGGTAACAACGATGGACAGAAAGGTATTGGTTTGATGTTGATCATTTTGATCACCTTCATGCCGGTTGAATTTGCCTTGAATTCAGAGTTTGACGCTAATAAGTCTTTGGCATCACTCGATAAAATTGAAGTGGCGTTAACGGCCGAAAACAAAGCAGATTTATTGATTAAAACAGCCGAGGCTAAAAACAATATTAATACATTCGTGATGGCCAATGCCAATCCAAGTATTGCGAAAGACAGTTTGAAAAAATTAACCATTGCAGTAAGAACTTCTATTGCAACGGTAAACAAAAAGATTGGCGATGCACTTAAAAGTAATTCTTTTATGGAGAATAAAGCCAATGCTAAAAGTATCAAAACGGAATTAGCTGTGCTAAAAAATGATATCGAATATGCCCCACAATGGGTAATCATCATGATTGCTTTGTGTTTAGGTTTGGGCACTATGATTGGTTGGAAACGCATTGCTGTAACCATTGGTGAGAAAATTGGTAAGCGCCACATGACCTTTGCAGAAGGTGCTACAGCTGAATTGACTGCTGCTGCTACCATTGGTTTGAGTTCAGGTTTAGGTTTGCCAGTATCAACCACACACGTGTTGTCCTCAGGTGTTGCAGGCGCGATGACCGCTTCCAAAGGGGTTAAAAACCTTCAGCCTGATACCATTAAAAGTATTGCCATTGCCTGGGTGTTAACCATGCCTGTGACAATTGTTCTGGCTGGTGGTTTTTACTACATACTCCAATTGTTTTTAAAATAAACAACACTTTTTTTTGAGTATCACTTTGCTCATCAACCATTAAAGTATGGTTATGCAAAGGTTATTAAAATAACGATTGAATGTTATCTTATGATTAATAGACTAATTAATGCTAACATTCAAAGTGGCATGAATTCACATTAATCTCTTTTTTAATCTGATGGATAATTCAGTCATTGCTTATCATTGATTGTTGTAAGTATTGGCTTTTCTGGATGGAAGATGATCACAGATTGAAATGGATATACACCATTTCTGAGATCATACTCCAATGTAATATTTTTGTACTTTACTATTTTTGTCTTCTGCTACAAATTAGCGTTTTTTGTAACACATTATGAAGATTTCGATGATTGCTGCTCTAGACGAGCAATACGGCATAGGGGCCAATAACCAATTGTTATGGCATTTGCCAGATGACTTTAAATGGTTTAAGCAACATACCATCGGAAAGCCTGTGATCATGGGCAGACAAACCATGTTGTCTTTGGGTAAACCTTTGCCTAAGCGTTTAAATGTGGTCTTGTCGTCTGATCCTACCTCTGTTTTGCCGGGATTCGAACATGCGTTTTCTATCCAAGAAGCCATCGAACGCTTACATGATCAGGAAGAGCTGTTTGTGATTGGTGGCGGCAAAGTATACAATGCTTTTTTACCTATGGCACATAGCCTGTATTTAACCTTCGTTAAAGGGCAATTTGATGGTGTAGATACATACTTTCCCAAGTTTTCACACAGTCATTGGAAACAGATCTTTTGCGAGCACCATGCCAAAGACGATCGTCACGCCTATGCCTTTGATTTGTGCGTGTTCGAACGCACAGAAGATTGATTATCGATTGAAATGGTAATTGAGACTAAGACTGCCAATAGGATTAAATAATAGGGCTATGCCAGATTCTTTATAGGCATTTAGCGCTTGGTAATTGACTTTGTAATACATTAAATTCAATTGGGTTTCAAGGCCAACTGACCAGTGTTTGAATGGACGGTATTTGATGCCGATAGCAGGCGATACACCAATGGCTTTGGCTGCTAAAGTGTAATCATAGTTCCAACCTGGATTAAAGTCTCCGTAACCTTGGTCATTGCCTTTGTAATGCGCATTGGCATAGACCAAATCAGCTGCGGTATAAATGGCTAGCGGGCCTTCAATCATGGTTTTTTCGAAGCCAATTCTGAAGGTATTCATTTGACTACTGCCTTTTATCATTTGCCAATTAAGCGGGTTAGTGTCTTTTAAAAGATAGGTATTGCTTAGATGGTCAAAACCTGCTCTTAAGGAGTAATTGTTTTGATGCAGTTTGAATCTTAAGCCAGGCAAGGTATTGTAATAATGGAACGTTGATGGCGACCAAAAGTTAAAAACCGCTTCTTGCACAGTATAGGCATTAATCCCTAACTCATATTTTAAGGCGCTTGTATCTTTACCTTTAACAAAGCTGCAAGGACACATGCCTTCGGCATTTACGCTGTTGTGAATGATGAATAAGGCACAAAGTATGAATAATCGCATAAACAAATATAGGGGAATTCAGATAACAAACGCCAATACCCCTAAACACAGGATGATCAGCTGTAGCTGATGGGCCCTATTGTTGGGCGATAAGACAAAAACCCATCAGCCATTGGCATGGCTTTGTTTTTTTTATTTTTATCCTCGCTCAAACGCATGTTTGGCTCGGATCTAAATAAAAAAAACCAT
>JBEIKN010000120.1:0-6030 GCA_040379725.1 Flavobacteriales bacterium | reverse complement strand
CGCATGCGTCAAGTAGGAAACGTTGAAATTCCTCAGTCTGCATTTATGGCTGTGCTTAAATTAGACGATTGATTTGGCGGCTTATCCTAAGCGTTTTTGGTTACTTTGCCTGGCCTGTTTACTGTTTTTTAGCAGTTTTACTATGGTGCTGCCAGATCTGCCCCTATGGCTAAAATCTATTGGCGGTTCAGGTTACGAATGGCTGATCATTCCTTCATTTGCCTTCATGGCTTTGTTGTTAAGGCCAATGAGTGCCAAACTCGCGGATCAAAAAGGTCGAATCGTGGTAATGGTTATTGGTGCGGTAGCCACCACAATTGCTTCAGGTTTGTACATGGTATTGCCTTATTTGTCTTTGTTTTTTATTGTAAGGGGCTTACACGGGTTTTGTGCAGGTTTTTCGCCGACAGGTTTTACAGCCTATGCGGATGATATTGTTCCACTGGACAAAAGGGGAGAAGCTATGGGTATTATAGGTATTTGTAATAATGTCGGTAATGCCATAGGTTGGTTATTGGGGAGTCATTTGACCAAAGCCTATGGGATTGAAACGATGTTCTTAGCTTCAACTTGTTTGGGGCTTTGTTCAACGGTGTTATTTTGGTCATTGCCAGAAACCTTAGCCAGTAAAAGTTCATTTAATTGGTCAAGTTTGAGGTTTAATCCTAAGCATTTATTAGAGTTTAATGTGTTGTTACCAGCGACTATTATGTTATTAACGGCCTATGCCTCAGGCTGCGTATTGGCGCTTATAGCAGATTACACTCAATCCATTGGTATACAGAACAAAGGCATGTATATGGCTGTTTATATAGTCTCTTCATTAGGGATCCGGTTTATGGCGGGACGTTGGAGTGATCGTCATGGGCGTCAAAAGATTGCTTTGATAGGGGTGTATGTTTTGAGTATGAGTATGTTGCTGTTGGCTTTAAGTCAATCACATTGGGCCTATTATTTGTCATCGGTTTGTTTTGGAATTGGTTTTGGATTGATCTCTCCAGCTTTGTTTGCTTGGGCTGCAGACTGGTCTAGACCAGGGTTAAAAGGGAAAGCGTTTGGTACCCTATACATTTTTTTAGAAATAGGCATCATTTTTGGATCTGGATTGTCCGGGGGGCTAAAAAATAATTTGAACCAAAGTTTTGGTTTGGCTTTTTTGATTGCAGCTTGTTTGGCTCTTTTAAGTCATTTAATGATTTATTTAAGCAATGTTAAAAAAATAACACTCTAATTTATTTAACATTACAAGGTTTTTAAATAAAACACTTGGATATGTGGTGTTCAATTTTTTAATTTGATTTTAAATAGTTGAATTATGAACATCGAAAGCATCAAAACCGAATTAGAACAGTCAATGGGTCAGTTTATTGATCAATTGCACCAAAATCAGCAAGCCAAAGCAGCAGGGGAGCAGTATGCATTGTTTAAGGAGAGGCTTAAAGATGTTATATTCAATATTGTCGATAAACATAATTTAAATCTAGCTAATACGGAAAAATCTCAGGATTTTTTAGATCAATTAAGGCCTAGCATAGACATGCTATTGCAACGTTTTTACCAAGCCTGATAGCCTTTTTTATGGTTGATTTGGTTTCCAGTGCACAGCACTGACAATTTGTGCCCATCACTGGTTTTTTTCCTGGCCTAAATGGCATTTAACAATTTTTTTAAAATATTGTAAATCAGTTGTTTATAATGTTATTGTACACCATTACTTTATGTATGACAATTTGTTCATTGGGGGCAATTATGCCTTATTGAAAGCTGCTTTATGCCATAAACGAACGCGTTTAGCATAGTAAGTGTGCGTTAATTAATTGAAAATCAAGCATATACATAGTTTTTACAAATGTAAACAAGTTGTTTTACAAATGTAAATTAAGTGTTTTACATTTGTAAATAGGGCTTTTTGAGCCATAATTGAACTTAAACAAAAATTGTAATATGCTAGAAATCAGAATTTTAGAAGTATTTAAACAGAGCCAATTGAGTCGGGCTGAATTTGCTCAAGCCTTGGGCATATCAAATGCGGTACTTTCCCATATTAGTTCAGGACGCAATAAACCAAGTTTGGATTTAGTCCTTTCCTTGCTTGACAAATTCAAAGACATTAATCCAGAATGGTTGCTCCTGGGCAATGGGCCAATGTTGCGGAAAGATTTAGAATCCAGTTGGCTGGATCAACAAAAAACAATGAAAGTTAAAGTATTAGAAGTTAAGGAACATGCCAACAAGATGCTCTATGGCATTCAAGCACTAGAAACGCTGCTAAATGCAGAGCACTAAAATAAGGTAGTCTGTTTGACATTAAAGATGTGAGCGTAAAACAAGTCGCTCAACATCTTTTGCGATTTTGACAAATGATCTTTGTCTACACTATAGATTACACTGGTTTTATGATTGGTGCCTTTGATCAATTGAGCATTTCTCAATTCGCTTAAATGCTGAGAGACAGTAGATTGGCTTAAAGGCAATTTGTCAACTATTTCTTGGCATGTTTGATCGTTTTTTGCCAATAAAATTTTGATGATTTTTATTCTTGCAGGGTGACCAAGTGCTTTGCATACTGAACTCAAATCTATTTCAGCTGCATCAAACAGTGCTTTTTTACTCATTGCCATAGGCGGCAAAGATAAGATAGAAATGATAACTTGCAAGGCCTTTCATTCAAAAAATAAAATAAAGTAAATGAGGGGTTAAAACTAGCGTTTAAGTTTCCACCTTTTATGGCTCCACAGCCACGTTTCAGGCTGCTCAATAATCATCTTTTCAAGATAGTTGCTGTGCAAGGCACTGATTTCACCTGGTTCATACGTTTGTTTTGAAGGATCTGCAAGTAATATAGAATGACAAGCATAATGACCTCGTTTAACTTTTACCATATCGGTAAAATAAACAGGTAATTTGAATTTAAGCGCTAATTTTTCAACCCCTGGTAATACTGCTGTATCTTGATTGAAAAAATTTACCCAATAACTGCTCTCAACATCTGTAGGAGATTGGTCACTCAACAGAATTAATAAATAAGGCGTTTTTTGTTGTAATAGAAACTTGCCTATTTGTGCCATGGGAATGTGTGTGAGACCAAATTCAGTTCTCACCTTAAGCATGGTATCATCAAATACTTTATCACTTAGGGGTTTGTATACCCCAACCAGTCTATTTTTAAAGTAAAATGGACTTGCTCTGCAGGCCCATTCCCAATTGCCTTTATGTCCCATCACAATAATGGCACTTTGTTCTTGTTCCACTAAAGTATCAAATAACTCTAAATCATTGATGACCAAGCGCTCTTTAAAAGCCTTATCTCTCATCCTAAAACCTTTTACAGTCTCAATGATGAGGTCGCATAAATGGGCATAGTATTTTTTTTCAATGTTTAAGCGTTCTTCCTGACTCAAATGAGGGAAAGCATTGAGCATATTTGCTCTTACAACAGTAACCCTGTACTTTATTAATCTGTAAAGTACGATGTAAAAAAAGTCTGATAAGACATACAAGACCGGAAAAGGCAATAAGGCAATGCCATATAAGCAAAACACGCCTAATTTACTTTTCCAGTGTTTCATAGCATTACTTGATGTATCTGAAATCATGGCCAGCTTTTAACTGAACCACAAAAGCATACATTAAATCAATCACTTGTTGAAGATCCTGTTTGTGAATGGTTTCAACCGTTGTATGCATGTATTTAAGTGGTAAGGAAATGAGTGCAGATGGAACACCTTCGCCACTGTAGGCAAAGCTATCAGTATCAGTTCCAGTGCTTCGACTTACCGCCGCTCTTTGGTAGGCGATTTTTTGTTTTTCCGCTACCTGAATAACCATTTTTAAGACATTGTTTTGTACTGCTGGGCCATAGGTTAAAACAGGTCCTTTGCCACACTTTTGGTCTCCCTGCTTCTTTTTATCGTATAATGGCGAATGGGTGTCGTGGCAAACATCAGTGATAATGGCAACATCGGGTTTGATTCTTCTGGAGATCATTTCTGCTCCCCTTAAACCAATTTCCTCTTGAACAGCATTCACGATGTATAATGTGAAAGGTAACTTTTTCTTGTTTTCTTTTATTTTTCTGGCCACTTCAGCAATCATATAGCCACCAATTCTGTTGTCTAGGGCTCTACCAGTTAAGAAATGGTCATTTAATTCCATGAGTTCATCTTCAAAAACCGCGACACAACCCACATGAATGCCCATTTGTTCAACTTCTTTTTTGCTTGAACATCCAACATCAATGAAGATGTTGTCCATACTTGGAATGATGTCTTTTTCGCCTGTTCTGACGTGAATAGCTGGCCAACCGAAAATGCCTTTCACGGGTCCTTTTTCAGTTAACACATTAACCCTCATTGAAGGAGCAATCATATGATCAGAGCCTCCATTGCGGGTAACGTATAAATAACCGTCCTCGCTGATGTACTTGACAAACCATGAAATCTCATCAGCATGCGCTTCTATAACCACCTTGTAAGGTTGGCCAGGATTGATGATTGCAGCTACAGATCCATAGGCGTCTGTGATATAATCATCGCTAAAGGCTTTCATGTATTCTAGCCAGATTTTTTGGCCAGACACTTCAAAACCGGTCGGAGAGGTGTTGTTTAAATAATTAAACAAAAATGCTCTACTTTTCTTATCCATTCGAGATCAAGCTTAAAAGGGTAGGTCGTCTGAAAAATTTTCTTGAGAAAATTCAGTATTGGTGTTGAGGCTTGGAGCTTCTTGGCTAAAGTTTTCTTGACCAGAAGCGGCACCTTCGATCTTCCAAAAACGGACATCGGTATACCAACGGCCATTGTACTCGCGGCTTTCAATATTGATAGACAATTTAACTTCGTCATTAACATTGTATCGGTTTAAGTCGTCAACTTTTTCAGACCCAGCAGATACGCATACTTTTTTAGGGTATTTGTCTATGGTTTCAATTATGAAATCTTGTTTTTTCCAGGTGCCTTTAGCGCTGTTGCCTTCTTGAAGGCCTAGTTTTTGAATGATTCTACCAGATATTTCCATGATATGTATAATGTCTTACAAATATAATTCATAGAGATTTGACTTACTTGTCTTTGTATAAGATTTAATCAAAGAGTTTTCAACTGATTGACAAGCGGTGGCTTTCGCTTATTTTGTTTAATTTTACCAACTGATCATGAAGGCCTTACGCACTAATATTATTCAGCATTGTTTGGAACTTTTGGATCAAAAACAGGCAACGCTCGATGCGGCGTTTAAATGGTTGAGCGACTCAGCGGCAACTGAACAAAAAAGTACTGCAGGCGATAAACATGATACCGCCAAAGCCATGATGCATTTGGAACAAGAAAAATTAGGGCAACAACTGAAGTTATTACTGACTCAAAAACAAATTCTCATTCAGCTTAAATCTAAAGCTTTTGTCTCTAAACCCAAAAAAATTGAATTAGGCCATTTGGTTCAGACCAATCACGGTTGGTTTTTTATTGCCACTTTTATTCCTGCATTTGATTTAGAAGGTATCAGTATTCAACCGATTTCCATTCAATCACCTTTGGTTGTAAAGATGATTAATGGCTTTCCAAATAAAGCAATTGATTTTCAAGATAAAACCTATGAGTGTATTGCCATCATATAATGTTATGTATTTGAATATGAGTTAATTAACACTTAACCTTTTGTCTTATAATTAATATTATGTTAACCTATAGTGGTGAATAGAAAGCCATGAAAGTGAATCCATGGCTTCCCTAATTATTGGCCAGATGCTTCCATCTTCTTTCTTTCTGCTTTTAACATGCTATCGTATTTCAATTTGATTTCTTTGTGTTGGGCATCGCCAATTTTATTACAAATCATGATCATGTCTCTTAAAGCATCAACTAATTCTTGTTCTTTCAATGCACCGGAGTTTCTTAAAGTTTCAAATTTCTCCAAAGATTGTTTGTATAAGCTTATTGATAAATTGTTGTACTTTTCATATTCACTGGTATTGACTCTTGCTCTTTGTTTGTAAATGAAATTGGCTGAGTCAAAAAACAAAATGGCTTCATT
>JBEIKN010000119.1:0-6041 GCA_040379725.1 Flavobacteriales bacterium | reverse complement strand
ACTCCAAATGGCTAACGTGCTATTGGGGTTATTGATAACAGCAACTTGTGCAATCACTAAACCAAAGATTAAAGGCATTGAAACAGGAAACATAAATTGTTGTGTTTCTGTATCATTGTCTACTGCGCTTCCTATAGCGGCAAATAAAGACGCATAGAGCAAATAGCCTCCAATAAAAAAGCCAATAAAGCCAACAATGATTTTAGGGTAGTTTAAAGCGCTTAGTTGTGTTATAATGCCTTGTCCTATATCTGGGCCGTTTTGTGTGGCTGTATGGGCTAATTCTGAGCCTCCGAGAGCAAAGCCTATGGCGGTTAACAAAAGGCCCGACAAAACGATCCATGAGACAAACTGTGTTAAGCCCACTAATGCAACGCCTAAAATTTTACCCATCATCAACTCAAATGGTTTTACTGCTGATATGATGATTTCAATGATGCGGTTGCTTTTTTCGTCACTGACGCTTTTCATGATCATGACCCCATACATGAAAATAAACAAGTAAATAATAAATGCTCCAATGTAGCCAATGCCCGATTTGATCTCTGTAGCGCTGCTTTTGCCATTGCTCAGTTGGTCTTTCAGATGAATATCTGGTTTAAGGCTGTCAATGCGCTGTTTGTTGAGGCCCAATTCAAGCAACTGATTGTTAAAGTATTGTTCAGCAACCATCTTGCTTAGACTTTGTTTATCTGATATTGATAGACTTTTATTGGAAGTCATTTCAATCGAGTCTTTGTGTAATGTGTCAATATTCAATACAATATCGATGTCATTATTCCGAAGTGCTCTCTGAGCTTGTTCTGAGTTTTCTATAAAATTGAAATGGAACAATTCTTGACTGTCAATATGTTGGTTTAAGTGTTGAGCCGGATCAACAATCCCAACAAGTTGTTGCGTTTTAGATTGCATTTGAGAGATGGATACATAGGCTATTCCCCCATAAAAAAGACCAACCAATAATGGGCCCAGTAAAGTCATTATGATGAATGATTTTTTTCTGACCCTCTGAAAGTATTCGTGTTTTAGGACGATGAAAATATTGTGCATGATTAGTCGTTGTTTTGGGTTACCAGTTGAATGAAAATGTCCAGTATGCTAGGAGCGTATGGTGTAAATGAAATAAGCTCCGCTTGATTGATGATCTCTTGAATCAAATGATTGTTTGAAGTATTCTGTGTTTGAATGCTGTAACAGAATTGCCCATGAGCATCTTGTGATTGAGTATGAATCTGATACAGTGCTGGGTTTAGATTCAAAGTCTTTGAACTCAATACTTGAACTCTGCCATTGGCATATTGTTGCTTAATGTTTGAAATGAGTCCGTCAAGTACCAGTTTTGAATGGTGTATAATGGCCATGTGGTCACAAAGTTGTTCAACACTCTCCATTCTGTGTGTTGAAAAAACAATGCTCGTGCCATTGGCTTTTAGCTCCAATAAAATCTTAGTGAGTAGCTCTGCATTGACTGGGTCAAATCCACTAAATGGTTCGTCTAAAATGAGCAGTTCAGGGTCATGAATACAGGCCACAATAAACTGAATTTTCTGTTGCATCCCCTTGCTCAATTCTTCCAAGGGTTTTTGTCTGATTTCCCATAATTCCAGCTTGTTAAGCCAGAAACTTGCTTTTTCAAAAGCTTGTTTTCTTGTAAGGCCGCGCAATTCTGCAAAGTAGAGCAACTGGTCCCATACTTTTTGTTTTTTATATAGGCCACGTTCTTCAGGTAAATAACCAATCAAGGGTAAATGATTTTTATCTAATGTTTGGCCATTAAATAATACCTTGCCTTGATCTGCCATCGTGATTTGATTGATGATGCGCAATAAAGATGTTTTACCTGCGCCATTGGGGCCTAGTAAGCCGTATATGCTGCCTTTGGGGATTTCAAGGCTGATGTTGTCTAGAGCGGTTTTGTTGGTGTAAAATTTACTGACGCCTTGAATACTTAGTATTGGAATGCTCATCTGATGTTTGATCTTGGATTCAAAAAAACTCAATAAAATTGAGATTTATAGAATTATCGATAATGTCAGTAAATCAACGATAAGTGCATTAAAAAAAGTATAAGGCTATAGACTTACTTGGATCGTATGTTTAGGCTATTGTTAAGCAGACCATTGTAGTAAACCTGAAGTTTTGCCTTCAATACACTGTCTAAATGGTTTTTATTGAGCAGTTCTTTAGGCGTGAGCTGTCTTCTGATTTTAGAATTGGGGGTGTATTTAGCTTGCACGTGCATGATGGATTGCCCTTCTGGGTACAAACGCAAACAGTTGGGGTAATCAATGAGTTGCGCCAAGCCATTGTCTTTGTTAATAGGGTAGCGAATGCTACTGTCCAAGAGGCTTTTGCCGAACGCGAAAAAGCTGTCTTTTACCCCAGTTAAGCTCAATACTGTTGGCATAATGTCAATATGAGATACACTTAAGGTTTTGTTTCTTCCTGCCGGAATTAATGCCGGAGCATATAAAAGCATTGGAATTTCATATTTGCCGGTTGGGGTGTAAAAATATTCGTTGACACTGTGCGAAGGGTGATCAGCGGTTATAATGAACACAGTGTTTTTAAACCATGGACTTTTTTGTGCTTGTTCAAAAAATTGCGATAAGGCAAAATCAGTGTATTGAACAGCTTTGTATATCGGCAAATGCCCACCCTTAAATTGGTCTTTGTATTGATCGGGGATTTGATATGGGTCATGAGAACTCAGGGTAAAGACTGAGCTAAAAAAGGGTTGAGCTTGATGGTCAAGTGATTGTTTAAAATATGCCAGGTAGGGCTGGTCCCAAATGCCCCAATGGCCATCATCGTCCGATTGAGGACTTGGGTATTCGTTTTTACCAAAGTAATCTATTGGCCCACTGATTTTTAAAAAATTATCAAAGCCCATTGATCCATTGGCTGCACCATAATAAAAGCGATTGTTGTACCCAATTTGCTTCAAATAATGATGAATGCCATATACAGTGTTGTTTTGAAAATTACTGTTGATGTAAGGCACTTCCAACAAAGAGGGGATGGAGGTGTATATGGCCGGTAAGCTCTCCATTGATGTGGTGCCATTGCTGTAGGCATGTTCAAATACCAAACTGGACTTTGATAAACTGTCTAAAAATGGCGTAAAACGGTTTTCTTTATTTAAAAAGCCACAGTAATCACGGCCAAAGCTTTCAAGAATGATTAAAACAATATTGGGCTGAAAGCCTGGTTTGAAGTATGGTTTAACGGTTTGTTTGGTATTGCTGAGTGCTTCAGCTAAACCTTGATCATAGTAGTTTAATGCTTTTGGCGTTGCAGAACTGTATGAGGTAATCAATTGAGTTGGAGAATTGATGCTAGCGGCCACCCATTGAGGATCAACAAAACGTGCGGCGTCAAAACTTCTTAATGGTTTAATAGAAACACTGCCTCTTGCGGAAATGCCTACCAAAATGATGCCGATCAAAACATATCCCAAGCGTTTACTAAATTTCATGGGGGTTTCCTCTGCTTTTGCCTTAGGATAACTTATCATCACCAAAGCAATGAATAAGCCATATAGTAATAGTAAGCCCCAGTAATGAATCAAATAACTTGAAACAGGATTGGACTGGTCGCCTAATAACTGAAACAATTCAATACCACTGCGTCTATATTTAATTGAAAAAAACTCTAAGTCAATGACATTCAGCAGGATAATAAGCCCTAAACCCAGGCAAAATAAGCCTTTAAGGGTGGACTGAAATACTTTGTTGTGAATGGGTTTTGGCCACAAACTCAGCAGATGGAAAGGTGCCAGAAAATAGGCAATTGCCTGTAAATCAAATAGTAACCCACTTAAAAGCACCCAATGGAATTCAGTCCATGGGGCAGATTTGAAATAGTCAAAATGGTAAAAAATGAATAAAATTCTGCACAAGGTTAAGAAAACAAGTCCCAAAGCATTGCGTTTAAGCCATAAGTAAAAGTGGTTAGAGCTAGAAAATCTCATTTATTAACACTGCAAAAATGCAGAACTAGCATCATATTTTTAAATTATTTAGAAAATTTTCCATATTCCGCTTGTGAATTCAAAAATTTCGCCTACTTTTGCAGTCCTTTTTACAAAAAAAGAATAGTTTAGAAATTATGCCAACCATACAACAATTGGTGAGAAAGGGGCGACAAACCTTAAAATTTAAGAGCAAATCTCCAGCTCTTGATTCTTGTCCGCAAAGGCGCGGTGTTTGCACTCGTGTGTACACTACCACCCCAAAGAAACCAAACTCAGCTATGCGCAAAGTTGCGCGTGTTCGTTTAACCAACACCAAAGAAGTGAACGCTTATATCCCAGGAGAGGGCCACAACCTACAAGAACACTCTATCGTACTCGTACGTGGAGGAAGGGTTAAGGACTTGCCGGGTGTACGTTATCACATTGTACGTGGTGCATTAGACACTGCAGGTGTGGAGGGTAGAAATCAACGCAGAAGTAAATACGGTACCAAAAAACCAAAAGCAAAAGCAGGTGCTGATGCTAAAGGTAAAAAATAAGGATAAGTTTCAATGAGAAAAGCAAAAGCAAAACGCAGAATTTTATTACCTGATCCAAAGTTTAACGACGTTATGGTAACACGTTTCGTCAATAACATGATGTATGATGGTAAAAAAAGTGTAGCATTCAAAATTTTTTATGATGCAATCGACTTAGTGGAAAAGAAAATCACTGAGGAGCCAGGTATTGACACTTGGAAAAAAGCATTAAACAATGTTATGCCAATGGTTGAGGTTAAAGCCCGTCGTGTAGGTGGTGCTACTTTCCAAATCCCAACTGAAATTCAACCAGAGAGAAGAGCCGCAATGGGCATTAAATGGATCATTTCATATTCTCGTAAGAGAAATGAAAAATCTATGGCTGATAAATTAGCCGCTGAATTCATTGCAGCATCTAAAGGTGAAGGCGCAACAGTAAAAAAGAAAGATGATACGCACAAAATGGCTGAAGCCAACAAAGCGTTTGCCCACTTCAAAGCTTAATAGGAGAGAGTCATGTCACGCGATTTAAAATTCACTAGAAATATAGGTATTGCTGCGCACATTGATGCCGGTAAGACTACTACCACTGAGCGTATATTATACTACGCTGGTGTTAACCATAAAATTGGTGAGGTGCACGATGGTGCAGCTACCATGGACTGGATGGCTCAAGAGCAAGAAAGAGGTATTACCATCACTTCTGCTGCCACCACAGTATTCTGGAAATACAGAAACAACCAATACCACATCAACATCATTGACACCCCAGGTCACGTTGACTTCACCGTTGAGGTGAACCGTTCATTACGTGTATTGGATGGCTTGGTGTTCTTGTTTTCTGCAGTTGACGGTGTTGAGCCTCAATCAGAAACCAACTGGAGATTGGCTAATAATTACAACGTAGCAAGAATTGGTTTCGTCAACAAAATGGACCGTTCTGGTGCTGACTTCTTAAACGTTGTAAAACAAGTTAAAGACATGTTAGGTAGCAATGCAGTGCCATTGCAATTACCTATCGGTGCTGAAGATAATTTCAAAGGTGTAGTTGATTTGATCAACTTCCGTGGCATGGTTTGGAATGAAGATGATAAAGGAATGACTTACCAAGAAGTTCCAATTCCAGACGATATGCTTGAAGAAGCAAAAGAGTGGAGAGAGAAATTATTAGAAGCGGTATCTGAATACGATGACAAATTGATGGAGAAGTTCTTCGAAGATCCAAACTCAATCTCAGAAAGAGAAATTTTGGATGCTTTAAGAGCAGCTTGTATCGATCTTAAAATCGTTCCTATGGTATGTGGTTCTTCATTCAAAAACAAAGGTGTTCAAACCATGTTGGATTTGGTGATGGAATTAATGCCTAGCCCATTAGATAAAGAAGAAATCACAGGTACAAATCCTGATACTGAAGAGCCTACAAGCCGTAAACCTGATTACAATGAGCCTTTTGCTGCATTGGCTTTCAAAATTGCAACCGATCCATTTGTTGGTCGTTTGGCCTTTATGAGAGCATATTCTGGTACATTGGATGCAGGTTCGTATGT
>JBEIKN010000118.1:0-6096 GCA_040379725.1 Flavobacteriales bacterium | reverse complement strand
TTTTGGTAATTTGAATGCCATCTCATCTTGCTTGTATTTGTCTTGGTAAAACGATTGCCAATCTTCTAATAATTGGTAGATGTTCATGCCGGTGTAATACATGAATGCATTTTCGACATTGCGCCCAAGTTTGGTTAAGAAGACAATATTGCTGACGGCGCCTCTGCCATTTTTTTCTTCTAAATAACGCCAAATGCTATGTCCGGCAAGAATGGCGTCTGATGCTTGTAATGAAGTAAATTGCTTTTCTTTTTTACTTTGAAAGAAATCTTTTAAGTAGTTGTCGTTGTCAATGTTCCAACTTTCAGCCAAATATGCCATTAGGCCTTTATAATACCAGTCAGGAAGGGTTAGCAATGTTGCCGTTTGAATGCGTTCTCTGATATTGCCCCCAAAAATGAATTCATTGATCATGACCTGCGCCACAGCTTTGCGAATCTGGCTCTTGAATACATGGGTGTTGCCATCAAAATATATAGCGGCTACGTTTTCATTAAGGGTAGAGTATCCTCCAGCAAAGTATTGAGGATTGGTAATGTGAAATGGACTTTGGCGGTAGGCGTTATAATGATTAAAGACTAAAATTTTAATGCCATTGCTTAGATTATAATTCAATCTGTTTTCGAATTCAGGGATGATGCTTTGTACCTCTTCAAGTGTCGTTTTGGCTAATGCATCGCCTTGGTCTTGATATAAAATTTCAATTTGACCTAGTTTTAAACTGTAGGTGCTTGATTGATTTTGACAGGTGTTTTGGCCAAATTCATTGTATACACTTTGCCCTACTGCAAAATGACTGCATGCCAATACACTCAATCCAAAAACAAATTGTTTGATCATTTTATGCTTACGCCCATTTCAGATAATAAATTGTCTGCATGGTTCAAGTATTTCATTGTAAATAATACATATCGGATATCAACAGCAATACTTCTACTATAGTCAGGATTCCAACTGTAATCGTTAAGTGTTGCAGTATAGGCTCTGTCAAAATTAACACCGACCAAGTTGCCTTCTGCATCCATTACCGGACTGCCACTATTCCCTCCGGTGGTATCCATATTGTACAACATGCAGATCAGTAATTCCCCAGTTTCTGGATCAAGCAAAAGTGGGTCTATGTTTTGAGTTAACAGTAAAGATTTTACAGGGGCAGATAATCTGTAGTCTAGATTATCTATTGCGTTTTTCTCAAAGATTTCTTTGCGATTGGTATAAGGGAAAGGGTGTTTGTTAAGGCCAGTTTTATAGGCACTGATATAACCATAGGTAAATCTCAAAGTGCTATTAGCGTCAGGAATGAAACCCTTTTTGGTGTATTTTATTTTAGCCTCTAATAGGGCAGGCATACAATTGCTTAATTGTGCATTGATGGCATTGTTTCTGTCTTCAATGGTTTTTAATAAAGGCGTTAATTCATAGGCGAGTTTCATAAGCGGATCTTTTGCATTGTATAGTAAAGCTGGTGACTGCTCTAGTTGTGATTTGTAATTTGCTTTGTTAAGCAATGAGGCTTCAAACGCTTGCTTTACCCATTCCTTAGGATGTTTGATTGAATAGAGTAATTTAATGCCAGCCTGTTTAGGTAAGGTCTGTGCTCTAGTGATTAATTCTGCTAATACCAGTTGTTCTAACTCACTGTCTTCTGGATTACCTGATCCATTTGATTTTATGGCCAATCGCCATGTCTTCCAAAAAATGCTATCACTGGCTTTCGGCGCCTTTTTTGCCGTTTTGGCTTTAGCAATTTTAAGCGCTTGTATCATGGTGTTCGATTCTCGGTTGAACAAATTGAACCATAAATCAACAGATGCATGCTTGAGTTTAATTTGATAGAGGCTATCGATGTTGTTGAATAAATGGGTGTTAACCCCTTTGGTTTTCATGTTAGAAGCGAGTTGTAACTGTTCATCTTTCTTAATGCTTAATAAGCCTGTTTGCCCCAATCCGTATAGTTTGCCTTCAAAATTCTTTTTTGTGTTGGCGAGTTGTTTGATGTTGCCAGCCATTTTCAGGTAGCGGTTTCTATCAGTATTCCCAAGCTGTTCCATGGTGTTGATTTTCCAACCATACCATTGGCTCACAAAAGGCAAAACAAATTCTTGTTGGTATTGAATGAACTGATAAGGCTCCTGACGATAGGTGGTGCCCGGATAGCCTAAAATAAATACCAAGTCATTGCTTTTGGTACCTTTGGGGTTGATGGTCAAATGTTTTTTAGGCACAAATGGAACATTATCAGGACTGTAGTCTGCCGCCTGCCCATCTTTACCCATATAAGCTCTAACAAAGCTAAAATCACCAGTGTGTTTTGGCCATTCCCAATTGTCAGTTTCTCCACCAAATTCTCCAATCGTTCTTGGCGGCACATACACCAATCGCACATCTTTTAGAACTTGATATCTAAACAAAGTATAGCTATACCCAACAAACATTTCACTGATTTCTATACTCAATTCAGGGTATTTGACTTTTTCAATTTTTAGCAGGGCTTCGATGTTGAGTTTAATTTGTTCTTTTTTCTTAATCGGGTCCATGTCTAAATTGATACCATCTAAAATTTTCAAACTAACATCTTCATAGCTCTTAGTAATTTTACAAGTCAAATTGGTGCGTAATTCTTTGCTTTTATCAGCAGCATAAAATCCGTTCTCAAGATAATCATTGTCTTTTGTGCTTAAGCCAGCAACAGCCCCGAATACACAATGGTGGTTGGTCACGATCAGTCCTTCGGAAGAAACAAAAGATCCTGTACATCCACCTAGTCTCACCAAAGCATCTGTTAATGCGACGCCTTCAGGATTGAAAATGTCTTTCTCATTGATTTTGAAGCCAGCAGCATTAAGATCAACTTGTTTGAGATGGCTGAGTGGAAACATGCCTTCATCTTGTCTATGGGCAGAAAAAATAATTAAGCAGCATATAAAAAATGCAATGATTGGTATGCGTTTCATAGGATTATTGGAAATAACTGGCTTTGATGAATTTATCGAGTTCAGGAATGTTTTGTTGGGCGTGTTGAAGATCGTGTCGTGAGCCTTCCCACCATTTTTGACCTTTGTATAAAAAAACGATATGATCACCAATGTCAAAAACGGTTTTCATATCATGGCTATTGATCACATTCGTGATGTTGTATTCTTTGGTGATTTCATCTAAGAGCTCATCAATCAGCCGAGAAGTGATAGGGTCGAGGCCGCTATTGGGCTCATCGCAAAATAGGTATTTGATGTCTAATGCAATGGCTCGGGCTATACCAACACGCTTTTTCATTCCTCCACTGATTTCGTCAGGGTATTTGTTGTTGACATTTTCAAGATTAACCCGTTTAAGGCAAAAGTTAACTCTGTCTCGTCTTTCTTCAGCGGACATTTTGCTGAACATTTGCAACGGAAAGGCGATATTTTCTTCAACGGTTAAAGAGTCGAATAGGGCAGTGCCTTGAAACAGCATACCAATTTCTCTTCTTACATCTCTAAGTGCCTGTTCTTCAAGTGTCATGAGGTCACGGCCATCAAATAGGATTTCGCCTTTTTCGGGTTTTTCAAGTCCAACCATGCATTTCATTAGAACGCTTTTGCCGCCTCCGCTTGCGCCAATAATTAAATTATTTTTACCACTTTGGAAAACCGTGTTGACATCAAATAAGACTTGACGACTTTCAAAACTTTTGTCAATGTGAATCAATTCAATCATAGTTACAATAAAATTTCAGCTAATATGTAATCGAAAAACAATACCATTACAGAGCTGTAGACAACAGCCCTAGTACTTGATTCACCAACGCCTAACGCGCCTCCAGTTGTATAATATCCTTGGTAACTGCTTATTGAAGTGATGATGAAAGCGAATGTGAAAGCTTTTGTGGTGCTAAAAAAGACTGTAAAGCCCTTGAAGGTGTCTCTCGCGCCAGTTATGAATTCTTGGTGGGTTAAAATGCCAGACCATTCTCCAGCCATATAGCCGCCATAAATGCTAAGAGTAATGGCAATGAAATTCAACATTGGAATCATGATCAGGCCTGCAATGATTTTTGGCAAGGCTAAATAACCAGAAGCATTGATGCCCATGACCTCAAGCGCATCAATTTGTTCGCTGATTCGCATATTGCCGATTTCAGAGGCAATGTGGGCGCCAACTTTTCCGGATAGCACCAAGCAGGTGATGGTAGGACCCAATTCCAACATCGTACTGTCTGATACAATGGTGCCTATGACGGTTTTTGAGATGAATCCACTCACCAATTGGTATGCTGTCTGAACGGTCGTAACAGCGCCAATAAATAAAGAGGTGATAGCCACAATAGGCAAAGAACCAACGCCTATTTTGTACATTTCATCAAGTATGCGCTTAAAGAATATGCTTGATTTTTCTGGCTTCGAAATCATACTTTTGAGAAACAATAAGTAATGTCCGAAATAATAAAAGTAATTGTGCCCCATACTTTATATTTGTGGCTGTAAAGATAACCATAAATTGCTTTTTTAGTCTAAGACATATAAAGGGTTTGTCCACATTTGTATTTGCATAAACCCTTAAATAATTGTAAGTTTGAATATGCAATTTACAGTTGTAATTACAGGCGGATCTAAAGGGATAGGTTTGGCATTAGTGGACAAGTTTTTAAGACAAGGTTTTAAAGTTATTGTCGTTTCAAGGAGCATTGGTCAATTAGGCGCTTTGGAATCAGAATTTCCGGAAGAATTGACATTGCTGCAATTTGATTTGTCTGATAAAAGGGCTGTATTAGCTTGCGCCGATGCAATCACACAAATATCGCCTAAAATCAATGTGTTGATCAACAATGCCGGTGTGTTTTTGCCTGGAAGTATCGCTCAAGAAGATGCCGAAAGTTTTGAATTGCAAATGGCCTTGAATTTAAATGCGCCCTACTATTTGACTAAACGACTTTTACCTCATTTAACTGAAGCAGCTAACGCCTATATTTTCAATATCTGCTCAACAGCAAGCGAGGTAGCCTATACCAATGGGGCCTCATATTGTATTAGTAAACATGCTTTGTTGGGTTTAACTAAGGTGTTGAGAGCGGAGCTTTTGCAGCAAGGGATTGCTGTGTCTGCCGTCATGCCAGGGGCGACTTTAACCGATTCTTGGCAGGGTACGGACTTGCCAGAATCAAGATTCATATCGACGTCTGCCATTGCCAATGCTATTTACATGGCTTGGGAAAACAGAAAAACGATGGTAATGGAACGCATTACACTTAGACCAATTTTGGGTGATATTTAATATTAATGACCTGACAGACAGGTCATTATGAATAAATTTTTATTTTTCTGTTAAATTTTTTCAAATACTGCAGCATTCGTATTAATTTTGGCGTCTAAACTCAATAGTAATAAACAACACGTTATGAAAAGAATTCTACTCAGTATTCTTGGATTGAGCCTCCTTTCAGTTCAAGCTCAAGTTCAAGAAAAAATTAATCACAATTACCCACAGTTTAAAATTGTGGTAAAAAATGAAACCACCAAAACCAGCTCTAAAAGAGACATCGGAACAGGTTGGTTTGATTATGCTAACGCATACAATGACTTTAATGGTTCTGGTTTAGCCAGTTCAGTTTACTTCATCCAACCAGATACCAACTTGTATACTGTTTATGATGATGGTTCAAAGTACAAAACTGGTTTCCACGTTCTAGGTAGAATCAACGATGCTAGAGATGAAGTATACGAAAATAACCCAGCTCGTTTTTCTAAATTCAACTCTTACACTTGGGATTCTATCCGTTTCACTCAGTTTTATGTGAGATTTGCAGATTCTATGAAAGTTGGTAACACTAATGTAGCGATTGTTGATACAGTATTCATTCAGTATTTCAAACCAGATGGTTTAGATAATAAAGCATACTTCTACCAATCTGATCCAAACAAATCATACTACTATTCTTGCCCAAAAATTGCTAATTACAATCCTAAAACAAGATTAAACTCAGCTGCCTTCAAAACAGATACGATTTTCTTAACCAAACAATTGGCGGATAGTATCAAGTTGGATGGTGCTAATACCTCTTTCTTTGGTAGAAATATTCAAGCTTCAGTGGGGGTTAACATCACAGCTAATGATGCTAGT
>JBEIKN010000117.1:0-6111 GCA_040379725.1 Flavobacteriales bacterium | reverse complement strand
GCTGTTTTGCTTTTAACATCAATGGCATGGGTAATAATGGCATATAAATTCCCTGAAGAGTCCATTTCTGAATCTCCCACATAAAGTTGTTCGAAAGGTTTTTTGATAATGCCTTTTCCGCGATACAAAGTTTTAGCTTCTTGAATCACAGAGTACTGCAATAAGGTTTGTTGCATACTGTCTTTCAAAAACCAAACACAAAGTTTATCATTGAATTTATCTAATTGCACATGAAAATCAGAGATATCGTAGGCATCTTCTGCGAATTCATATAAGCTTATTGGATTGCCTTCATTTAAATTTGAATCAATGACATTTAATAACAACTTATTGAGCCTGCCCTTGTTATAGGTTTTATACAAATATTGAACTTGTTGTTGGGTCACTACAACGCGTTCTAGTTCGCCGTTAGGCAATTTAAACACCTTGGTTTTTTTGAGCTGTAAACGGTGGTCGAATTGTTCAATGATAAAGTATTTTCTGAGCGCTCTGTTTTTATGTTTTAGAACATATACGCCGTATTTATTTTGGCCTACAACTCGCGTATAGTCAGTGCTTTTAGATTGATTATTGTTTTTGGCCCATAGAATTTCTTGACCAGACATGGGCTGACAGCAAAACAAACAACACAAGAAGAAAAGTGCTTGAATTTTTAGTTTGTATGGCTGTAGCATGTTTAAATCAAGTGCTAAATTACTATGTTTGCAAGCGAATACAAAATTATCTCTTTTTAATTTTTGAAACCAAAGTATTTCAGTAACAAAACCAAAGTCGAAAAGGCTATTTTGGTGGGTGTTCATGTAAAATCTGAACGCATCAACCGTTTAAATGACTATTTAGATGAACTTGAGGCATTGGCAACAACCGCTGGCGCAGAAACCTGTGGTCGCGTGACACAAAACCTAGATTTTCCCGATCCTAGAACGTATTTAGGTGAGGGTAAATTGAACGAGTTGCATACCATGGTAAAAGTTCAAGAGGCTGATATGGTCATCTTTGATGACGAATTAACGCCTTCTCAAATTCGCAATATAGAACGTGTGCTCAAGGACATTAAACTACTTGATCGTAGTATGTTGATTTTGGATATTTTCTCAAAGAATGCCAAAACTGCTCAAGCCAAAACACAAGTAGAATTGGCACAAAACCAATATTTTTTACCGCGATTAACCAAATTGTGGACCCACCTATCTAAACAAAAAGGGGGTATTGGCATGAAGGGACCAGGTGAGACTGAAATTGAAACAGATAGACGGGTTATTCGCAGCAATATTACCAAGTTGAAAGCCCGTTTGGAATTGATTGAGAAGCAAAATTTGGTTCAAAGACAACACCGTACAGATAAGAAAAGAGTTGCTTTAGTTGGCTATACCAATGTTGGTAAAAGTACCATCATGAATTTGTTGAGTCATGCTGATATTTTAGCCGAAAACAAACTGTTCGCTACCCTGGATTCAACTGTCAGAAAAGTTGTGCTTGAAGATCAGGTAGAAATGGGCCGCTATGTACCCATATTACTAAGCGATACCGTTGGGTTTATCCGAAAACTACCAACCTTATTAATTGAGAGTTTTAAAAGCACTTTGGCTGAAGTAGTTGAGGCAGATGCTTTAATACATGTGGTTGATGTTTCGAGCCCTGAATTTGAAGCTCAAATGGCTTTGGTGAATCAGACATTGTTTGATATTGGGGTTAAAGATAAACCCATTCTCTTAGTGTTTAATAAGGTGGACGCCTATATTGCACAGTATCCTGACACCAAATTAACTGAATTTCAGAACAGTTGGTTAAGCAAAGCACATGCCCCTGTGGTATTCATTTCTGCTACCGAAAAAACCAACATCAATGACTTCAAGCAAAAGCTGATCGAACTCTTCAACTGAAGTACAAGTTATTAAATTCCTGACTGCTTCATTTTGAGCGCATTAGTTTAAAATAATGGGAGTGTTAATTTTTTTGTACACCCCAAGAATACTGTAAAAGCTTATTTAGACGTATTAATACAATATAAATACGCTATATGTGAATAATTCTGAATACAACATCTTTTTGAAGCAGTTAATTATCTCGTAGTCTAACACGAATTTTGTGCAACGATTTGCTATGAGGGATAGACTGTTTTACCAACAATTGAGAAGTCAGATTGAGGCGCCTATGAAGGCATTTGAACGTGGAGTTGAAGAGACTTTGACACTGTTTAAACACGTGCCATTAAGTGAAGATTTAAAGCAAACCCTTTTAGCAAATAGGTTAAAAAGCAAGTCAGCATGGTATGCTTGTTTGGTAAACAGTAACATCGATGAATTGTTGATTCCGGAATATTTGGAAAGCAAACAAAGTCGAAACATTCTGATCAAAAAAGAAACAGATCAATTTTATAAATCATTGTCGGAGTTTGATCAAATCAAACCAAAACAAATGGTTGATTTGTACAATAGAATTTTATACAACGAGGACATTAAATCCAATACATTTGGCTTGGATTTGTTTTCGAGTCAGGTGGTGAATACTGCAGAATGCCCGGATGCTCTGATCAATGTTTTTGAATTATGGGATGAGCAGTTTGAAGGGTTTGATTTTTACGAGCGATTAGTGTTTGAATTGTCTGAGTGGTTTCAGGCAGCTGATAACGGGTTCTCTAATCAAAGACAGTGTGTGTTATGGTTAAACTACTGTTTGTGGCAGCACCATGGTCAGCTTTATCCCTTGATCAATTTGGAACAAGCTTTACACCAAACAAGCAGTGAATTCAGCAGCAATCCTCAAAAATCCTTGCAGCAACTATTTGTTAATTTGCAAAATGATTTGCTAGGATTACAGGCAGATTTGATTGAACTATACCGCAAACAATTTCAATACGATCGATTGAAGAAACGCGAGCAAACCCTTGTTAATTATTTGATTGAGCAAAGATTTGATTTGAATGCCATGAACCTCTCCAAATACGCAAGTTTTGAGCTGGTGTTGAATGCAGTTAAACAGAAAGGATTTATAGCACTCAAGGATGTTGAGGCTGATTGGTTAAGTGTTAGTCCTCAGCTCGAAATGATGTTAGCGGATGGTGTGTTGGAATTGGGTAGCGAATGGGATGGCAAGGTAAATTTGTATTTGAACACCAGTCTGTTCAATGCGACTAAGCGTCTTTACAAATATCAAAATGTTACAATAAAGTTGTCTGCAGGACAATTGAATCAATTTGAGCAACAAACGGTTTCGACACCAATTGTGCCTATTGAATCTGCTGCTGTTGTGTTTAAACCAACAACAGAGCAAGGGCCGTCAAGACCCAAAGCCTTTTTTGGCTAATCAATGTTCGTCTTCGTGAAAGAAGTAATCGTCGTCTGTGGGATAGTCACTCCAGATTTCCTCTATGCTCTCATAAGGTTCTCCGTCGTCTTCAAGTTCTTGAAGGTTTTCGACAACTTCCATTGGAGCACCTGAACGAATGGCGTAATCAATCAACTCATCTTTGGTTGCTGGCCATGGTGCATCATCAAGATACGAAACTAATTCTAAGGTCCAATACATGGTATAAATCTCTTTTTTGCAAAAGTATAGGTTTTATGTAATTAACAATATTTTTTTTTATTAAATTTATAATCACCTGAATTACAGCGATTAAAAAACACCAAATAGCTTGTAAAAACCTTATTCATGCTCAATTCTGATCTTTTCGACCTGAGTGTTTTGAGCATTTCTGATGTTTACGAGGTATTGACCTGATGCAAATGATTGAGTAGACAAATACTCGCCTGAATGCATAAAGGTACTAAAAAGCTTTCGGCCAGTGATATCAAATACCTGTACTTCAAAAGCCTCTGTACTTCCTAATATGCTTTGAATATAGAGCTGTTGATTAGTAGGATTTGGGAACAATCTACAGATGGTCATTTTGTTGGTCTGAACTTCGGTAAAGTTGCGCAAAGTGATGCTGGTATCATGACTACCACAATTGCCCACCACCTTTAACTTAACCACTTGGTTATTGGCATTGCTGTATGCATGAATAGGGTTTTGTTCAGAACTGCTATCGCCATCGCCAAAATACCATTTGTATTGCATTTGACTACCTGTAGAGGTATTCTGAAATCCTACCTTATTTTGACCATAATAACCGTATATAAATTGCGCTTTTGTGAAAGTATCTGTGCCTATGTTGATGAGGTTGGTTTGGGTATAAGATTGATTGCCCCCTGAGGTATTGGTTATGATCAGCTGCGCTTGTTTAGTCCCAGGGCTATTATACATCACCTTATGAGGCCCTTTGCCAACAGCACTTGCAGGTATTCCGCCTGTAAATGTCCAATTCCAAGCACTGACATTTTGATCGCTGGAATCAACAAAAAATAGCGCTTGTAACATGCAAGCTGAGTTTTTGTTGACACCATAATTCAAATAAGCTAATTGAATGGTCTTAACGGTATCTTTGCTATTGCATGAATTGCTGCTTGATAACTTCACTTGATAAGAACCACCTTGAGCATATTGGTGGCTTGGATTGCTGGTAAATGCAGTATCTCCATCGCCAAATAACCACTGTTCAGAAATAGGATTATTGCTGGTATTGGTAAAACTCACTTTGCCTTTTTCAGCTGCTGTGTAGTTAAAATCTGTTATGATTTTACTGTCATTTTTAATGTTAATGGTTTTAGTTTTATTTAAATTCCCCAACAAGGTTGTGATGGTCAAACTGACTGTTTTATTGCCACCGGCACTGTAAACAACATTATGTGGTCCTTTGGTATTTGCGGTACTTGGTGTTGCATCGGCCCCAAAATTCCAAGCATAGGCTGAAATATTCCCTAATGAAGAGTCATTAAACGCTATGGTCGCATTTTTACAAAGCAATGGGCTATTGATGGTAAAGTTTGAAAGTGGGTTTGCAATGGTGCAATTGTTCGGACTTAACTTATTGTGTGGGTTAAAACCACATACGGAATTGGCGCTTTTAGTGATGACATAATTACCACCAGCTATATCGTTGCTACTCAAATAGGGCTTTGTTTGGCCGTTTGCAATGGAATAATGCATCACTACTACCGGGTTAATGACATGGCCCATTTGATGTCCATGTCCAAGTTCATGGGTTGCAACGGACTCAAAATGAAATTGAGTGGAAGTAGCGTTGCCAGTGGTATAATTCCATTTGGTTGAGCTTGTAGGACGCAATCTGAATCGAATGTCTAATTCATTGACATACCATTGTAAATTGGGATTGTAACAGCCCGCCCAAAAGCTAAAGCATTGAGCCAATACCCCACTTGGCATACTGCCAGCCGTATCCCAAGCACACATGTTTACACCATCTAATTTGATGGCACTGTGAGTAACGTGACCCAATGTATCCCAGTTGATATAGCTACCACAACGCCATCTTTCTAAGCTTCTTACAAACGCCCCTCTAGCTCCCACAGAATCGTAAAATCTTTGATTCATTTTCCAAGTAATGCCGTTGTTACTGTTCATGCCGGTTAATTGGTTCTGATAGGCAATACTGTCGCCAAGTACAATATTCAAATGACTATAAGTAATTTTTAAGGTATCGGTAGAATTGGCTGTACCATTTCCACCAATGATTACCCTTATTTTACCTGTTCCAGCTTTGGTTCTAACTTGTAATTTTATCATGGTATCTGACCATGAAATATAATCCCATTTGAGCGCTTTAATGAAGGATGCCCCGCCATCATCGCCGTTTTTAAATTGCACGCTGCTGGTATCTTTACTGGCTTTGAAATTACTACCTTTAATGGTTAATATACTAGATGTACCGGCCGATAAGCTACTAGGACTTATGCTAGTAATTGTTGGTGCTGCACGTTTGTTGCTAAGTACAATTTTAGTGAGCTCCGCATTCACCTCTTGAGCCGGTATTTGAGTAATGGCTTGTATGGTTTTAGCCATACTAAAAGCTGGGTAAGTGTTAAATACATCGCTGCCGATGCCTGTGTGTTTATCAATTTGAATACAGCCTTGAGGACCGCTTTCTGCTACCCAATAACCATCTTTTTGAATCAACATAAAAATACCGATTTGGCCTATCTCAAGTTCTAATTCTGGTTCAACTTTTACAGCTTTATCGCCAATCTGACCTCCAGCAGTAACAAGCTC